>CAYXJI010000293.1:0-4880 GCA_964465175.1 uncultured Burkholderiaceae bacterium
CTTTTGCGTTCGAGTATCGTTCGCAAGATTTAGGAATAAATCTGCGTTTCCTTAGAAATCGGCGAGCCCGATTTTGTCACTGCTGCGCCCATCATTGCCGCCGGACAGGCGGCCTTGGCGGCAGGTAAAACGAGCTACACTGCGGCACGTGGATTGCCGCAATTACGCGAAGCGATTAGTGGTTTTTATCAGCGTCGATATGGTTTGACTATTGATCCCCGCCGCATCTTAATTACACCTGGAGGATCCGGTGCTTTGCTACTGGCGACTAGTTTGTTAGTTGACCCTGGCAAGCATTGGTTGATGGCCGATCCTGGTTATCCTTGTAATCGGCATTTTCTGCGCTTGATCGAAGCCTCGGCGCAATTAGTGCCCGTCGCACCGCAAGAGAACTATCAATTGACGCCAGCATTAGTCGAGCAGCATTGGCAGGCCGATACCGTAGGTGCTTTGCTTGCATCGCCTGCCAATCCCACAGGCACCTTACTCAGCCGTGAACAATTACGCGCTTTGTCGCAGGCCATTCGTGCGCAAGGTGGGGATTTGGTGGTGGACGAAATTTATCATGGTTTGACGTATGGTGTGGATGCTAGCAGTGTCTTGGAAATCGACAATGAGGCCTTTGTCTTAAATAGTTTTTCCAAATATTTTGGCATGACTGGCTGGCGTCTTGGTTGGCTAGTGGCGCCCGAAGAGGCCGTGTCAGAATTAGAAAAGTTGGCACAAAATTTGTACATCAGCGCGCCTAGCATTGCGCAACACGCGGCGCTCGCTTGTTTCGAAGAAAGCACGATAGCGATATTGGAAGCGCGTCGTCATGAGTTCCAGCGACGCAGAGATTTCTTATTGCCTGCGCTGCGCAAGCTCGGTTTTAAAATCGCGGTCGAGCCAGAAGGCGCTTTTTATCTGTATGCTGATATCAGTGCGTTGGGCGGTGATGCCTATGCTTTTTGTCAGCATTTTTTAGAGACCGAATATGTCGCCTTCACCCCAGGTCTCGATTTTGGACGCTATCAATCGCAGCAGCATGTGCGCTTTGCATACACCCAAAATGTCAGCCGACTCGAGCAAGCGGTAGAACGTATTGCGCGCGGCCTAATCGCTTGGCGTGAGCAGCTGACTTGATCGCCGCTGTTTACGGAAATGGCGATCTAGAATTTATAACAAAACTCAGGTAGAGTTTTGCCATCGTGATTTTTGAGCTATCGGGAGCGTAAATAAATGGTGACCGCTTTAAAATTAAAGAAATCGTTTTTTCTTTGTTGTTTTATCTTGTGCCTCGCTTTGTCTTTCCACGCCCGTGCTGAGTTTGTTAGGTCGGCGATCACGAATGGCGAAGGGGTCAATACGCTCTATGGTAGTTTGCTGATTCCCAGTCACAAAGTAAAGCCGCCTGTGGTCTTGATCATTGCTGGCTCCGGTGCTACCGACCGCGATGGGAATAGTCCCGCCTTAAAAGGTAAAAATGATAGTTTGAAAATGTTGGCTGAAGAGCTAGCGATTGCAGGTTTTGCGAGCGTGCGTTATGACAAGCGCGGTGTGGGTGAAAGTTTTGCGGCTGGCAAGACGGAAGAAGAATTACGTTTTCAAACCTATGTCGCCGATGTGCAGGCTTGGGTCAAACAACTCAATGAGGATGCACGTTTTTCTGGCGTTGCGATTATCGGGCATAGCGAGGGATCAAGCTTGGGTATGTTGGCGGCGCAGACAAGTAATGTCCGTGCCTATGTGTCCTTGGCTGGGCCCGCACGTTCCGCTTCAAAAATTTTGCGCACGCAGTTGCAAGATAAATTGCCGCCGGATTTGTTGAAGCTGAATGAAGAAATTTTGACGAAATTGGAAAAATCCCAATTCGTGGCGGATGTTCCCGCGCCCTTATTGGTCTTGTATCGACCTAGTGTACAAGCGTATCTGATGTCATGGTTTACTATCGTGCCTGTCGACGTGATCAAGAGTTTGCAGATGCCAGTGGCGATTTTTCAGGGCGATACCGATATTCAGGTCGCCGTGAGTGAAGCCATGTTGCTCTCCAAGGCGCAACCCGCAGCGCAATTGCATGTGATTCGCGGCATGAATCATATTTTGAAACAAGTGCCTATGGATATGACGCAGCAGGTCGCCTCCTATAGCGACCCCAATCTTTACTTAGACCCGGCTTTTGTTACGCCGCTCGTTAATTTTTTGAAAAAAAGTTTTGCGCCGCAATGATCTGTTGAACCAAGACCATCCGCTCATGGCAGCATACGACGCAAGCTATTGTCTTTGACGAAATAGTGATGATACAAACCGGCTAAAGCATGTAGGCCAATTAAGAAGTAGCCGATTTTCCCTATGGTGACATGGACGTCTTCGATTTGATGTGCGAGCACTTTATCGGGCGCTATCAAAGCAGGTAGTTCAAAACCAAAAAACGGTATGACCTGTGCCTCCCCACTCAAGATGAGCCATCCTGCAATTGGCATACCCAGCATCAAGCCGTACAGTGCAATATGCATGATGCTTGCGATGGTTTCTTGCCATTGCGGAGGCGCCGGAAGGATCGCTGGGCTCCCGTTCTTTAAGCGAACGAATAAGCGCACCACGGCAAACATCAATACCGATAGACCGAGCATAAAATGCCACAATTTCATGGCCTTGCGCGGATCACTACCCTTGGGAAATAGCTCACGCAATTCTATGGTGGCGTAGACGGCGATCAATAGCAGTAACATCAACCAATGTAAGCCTATGCTGAGGCGATGGTATTTGTCCTTGTTTATACTGGGGTTATGCATATTTTTCCTTTTAAGCAGATAGATGCTTCTACGGCGGCTTGTTAAAATAGGTATCGGGATTATTCTCCCGTTGAGTTCAATGTTATGTGCATGGAGATGAAGCTAGCACGTAACAATAGCACTGACCTAGCGTAGACTAAATAAAATTTGCTCTGCCCAAGCTTTGCCTCAGCCTAGCCATGATTAAGCCTTAATTAAACTTTGTTGGAATTGATATGAATCAAGAACTTTCAGCCACCGCAGCGCAAGAGACTCAGCCCATAGCAGGTGGACATCAAGACCGGACGCATTTATTAGACAGCATAGAAGTGCGCGTATTGGCATCCTTAGCAGAGAAAGAAGCGACCACGCCGGATAATTATCCTATGTCATTGAACGCTTTGGTGAACGCCTGCAATCAACTCAGTAGCCGCGATCCTGTGATGAATTTGTCCGAAGATGAAGTGGTCCACGCGATCGATAGGCTGGTACTCAAAAAACTGGCCAGTGTGATTCATCAAGCGGGCGCACGTGTGGCAAAATATGAACATCGCCTTAGGATTAAATATTTGTTCGAACAAGATAAATTAGCCGTGCTGGCAAGCTTAATGTTACGTGGTGAGCAAACCGCTGGCGAAATTCGTAATCGCTGTGCTCGCTTACATGAATTTGCTTCGGTCGAGCAAGTAGAACAAAGTTTGACCTATTTGATGGATAAATATCCGCCCTTGGTCACGCGCCTACCCAAAGCGCCCGGTAGCAAAGAAGCGCGCTATGCGCATCTATTAAGTTGTACCGAAGAAGAGGCAGTGGCCGCCCGCCCCACCGATTCGCCTAGGTACGAGGGTAGCGCCAGCAATGCCGATCGCATGAGTGCCTTAGAAAATGAAGTGCAGGACTTGCGTCAGCAAGTGGCACAATTGACCGAACAGTTTTCGCAATTTGCCAAGCAGTTTGACTAGGGCTTGCGTAGCGATGGTCCGCAAATGTAGTTCTCAAGCTGAGCTTAATCGAAACTCAACTTAAGTTTAACCTAAGCTTAACCTAAGCTTTTTCGGGGGTCAAATACCGTGCGCCTATTCGTATTTGAATCCCGCATTGTCGTCTTTGATCAGATTGGATTAGCGCTTGTCATGCGCGCCGCTTATGCTGCCCTTGGATTAATAGACGCAGAGGAACATTAAGATGTGGCAACAACTCTCTACCCGCTATGCGCAATGGAATGCGGGGATACTCGCACTCATACTCGATCCCAGTTCAGCGCAAGGCGTAAGCAACAAGAAAATCGCGAATGGTTTGGCGCGATTGACCCCAATAGAACGTCAACAATTGCACCAGTTTTGTAGCACTTATACGGGATGGCGTTTTTGGCGAGCCTTGCTAACTTGCGCCATATTTTTTTGCGGGCTGGGTCTCACGCTGCATTTTTGGAAGGAGCGCATAGACAAAACCACTGCGATCCTTGTCGCGAACTTGATCGGCTTTAGTTTGTTGGCAGCCTTAACGGCGATTTGGTTTAATTATCGTCGCGTCGTAGAGCGCAAGTATAAGATTTTTTTTCTGGTGCAAATGAGTGTGTTTGGCGGTGCTTTTGTTGGTAGTGTGATTGGCGCTTTAATAAAGAATAAGCCGCTACTGCCATTGTTAGAGGAACGCACGCCGCTCATTCTACTGGTCTCTGCTGTCATCAGCGTGGTGTATGGTATTTTGGTTGGCGTGGTGGCCGCATGGCGCAATATGGGTTACGAGCGCATCGCTACCCAAATGCAATGGGAAGCTGAGCGCGAAAAAACGGCGCGCGAATTGAGCGAATCACAATTACGCTTATTGCGGGCGCAGATTGAACCCCATTTCCTCTTCAATACTTTAGGCGCGGTACAGCAATTGGCAGAGCTGGGTACGAAAGACGAGAATGGTGAATCTAAGGCCGCCCAGCTAACGGCTAATTTGATTGTTTTTTTGCGTGCCAGCATGAGTGAGATGCGCGCCGAGCAAATTACTTTGGAAGAAGAGTTTGCCATGGTGCAGGCCTATCTGCAGGTGATGCAAGTAAGGATGGCGCATCGCTTGCGCTTTAGCCTTGATCTACCACCACAATTTGCGGAGCATCGTATTCCTAGTATGGTG
>CAYXJI010000293.1:4890-5202 GCA_964465175.1 uncultured Burkholderiaceae bacterium
ATTAACGCTGGCTGAGAACGCGATTAAACATGGGCTGGAACCATCGATTCGCGGGGGCATTGTTCAGCTCTCCGCACAGCGCTCGGGCGATAGCTTGCAGGTCACCGTACGTGACAGCGGCGTTGGACTGAGTGATAAAAATAGCCATGGCATAGGCTTACAAAATGTTCGAGATCGCTTACGTTTGGCGTATGCTGGTCGCGCCAAATTAGAGGTCAGTGAAAGTGTTGAGGGCGGTGTGATGGCCGAAATTTGTTTGCCATTGCGAGACGCTTAAATCCCTAGCCTAAAATTGAGAAAAAGAACGAAAAA
>CAYXJI010000294.1:0-5191 GCA_964465175.1 uncultured Burkholderiaceae bacterium
GTTGATCTTGTTCATTGAGAACCACAGTACTCAGCACAAATTTTTCGAGATTCGCTTCCACCTTGGCTTGAATTGCTTCAAAATTTTCGGATTCAGCTTCCCCTTTTTCGGCAAAATAGCGCTCAACCGCCGCCACTTGTGCAGAACGATAGGCTTTTTCTTTTTCTGGTGCAGTCAAAACCGTCGCATAGGTCACGGTATTGACGCCCTTCACTGTCACGATTTGCGCAAAACTCTGCATCGAAAGCAGCAGGCCACAGAGGGACAATAATATTTTCGCCATGGAAAATTCAAATCGATTTTTCATCATTTACTTGCCTTTATAAGATTACGGGTAATGTCTATTTGTTGATTAATGTCTTTAGCGGAAGCGGCCGTATTAATCCACTTCAAGTCGCCACCTTGCAGCGCATCAGCGAACTTCAAATACAAGCCTCGAATCGCCGCTTCATAGGAAGGAAAATCTTCGCCTGATAATTGACCAGCTGGGAATACTTTCACTTCGCCGTTTTTGAGATCGGTACGAATGAATTGCGTATTTTGCGTCGGTTCATAAAAATGGATAGAAGCATAGGCACCGAATACATAGGAAGTACCTAGATTGTTTTCGCCACTTTTTATCTTGGCGAATTTATTCAATTTAATATCAAACAAATAGTCGCCTTCACCAATTTTCAACACCACATCGTCGCCATTCTCCAAACGCAAAGACATGGTACCCAGCGTGTGCCCTATACTGGTTGGCAACAGCGACACACCCACTTTAGCAGCGAGTATGGAAGCGAAAGCATCCGCCAACATGGTCTCTACGATTTTGGGATTTTGGCGCAAACTCTCAGGCATGAAAGCGAGCGCTTCTGGCGTAATTTCGGATTGTTTAATTTGAATATTGCGGGTACTTGGCGAGGGCAATGTCGCACTCGACATGCGGCGCGTAAATTGGGTGATTAGGCCATTGCCGTCTTCTCGCACCATCAAATTTTTGACAAATCCGGTGATTTCTTCACTGCTAGGCGCGGCTTTCGTCGCGTCAAACATGACTACACTAATCGGATAGCTGCGCACGACGTTCTTGCTCTTGTAATCAAATAACAGCACATCGCCACGCAGGTTCACAAAGGTCTTATAGTAAGTCCCGAAGCCTTCAGTCGACACGGTCTCACCAGTGAGCACCAAGACCGACATCAAGGCTTGGTCATTCTTGAGATTAACCATCGCATCTAATGATGAAAACGTCATCGACGGATTACTTACTCCCTTCATGCGATCCAAGATTTGAAAGGACAGACTCTTTCCACTCCCGCTTTTACTGAATTCTTGGAACACCGAATAGCTATGCGGAAAGCGCTCTTTGGCAGTCTTAAAATCACCTGCAAATGAAAATCCCGCCACCGTGATGTCAGCGGCCTTAGCAAGTGAGCTGTTAGCACACAATACTAGCAATAAGCAAAGACTCAGGAGTTGAATTGAACGAAGGCGGGCGACAAGATCAGGTTTGAAAACAAATATAAAGTTCGGCATCAATGTAAAGAAAAAAGGGTTCAAATATAAAAACACTATTAACATTATAACCAAAAGTCTTTTACGACCGTTGAAAAGTAATGAATTCTTACATTTCTCCAATGAGGAATGTAAGAAAAATAAGGAATTTAGATAGTATGAATCGCGCTGATTGCAGCAATCGATGCAAGATGAGCGACGTGTGAGCGGGAAATCATCAATATAAAAAAGAGCGCAATGCCAGCATCGCGCTCTTTTTTGATGTGCTTTAACCCAGATGAGACAGTTTTGTTGCAAATGAGGCGTCAGCACACAGATAGCACCGCAGGTACACCTAATGGAAATTGGGGTTTAAAGCTATTTGAACTTAGCAGTATCTTTAGCTGACTCTCTAGCTGCTTCTCTAGCGGTCTCTCGAGCGCTAGGGAGAAACTTGGCGATGGTCGCGAGTAAATCATCTTCGCCGACTGGCTTACTCAAAAACGCATCACAACCTGACCAATTGGCACGCAGTTTGTCGATAATCGACGATTTGCTGGTCAGCATCACCACTGCCGATTGCTTGGTATTGCTATTGGATTTAATTTTCTTACAGACCTCATAGCCATCGATACCCGGCATCATAATGTCTAAGAAAATACAGTTATAAGGCTTGTCGACCGCTTTTGCGATGGCTTTTGCTACCGCTTGTTCCCCAGTCTCTGCATAATCAACATCGAACTGGAAAGGCGATAATTTGATGCGCATAAATGCACGTACTGTTGCACTATCATCGACCACCAACACAGTTTCTCGCGTTGGTGTTTCTATGATGTCTTGCGGCACTACGGCTTTTTGATCAGTAATGCGTCGCAAGCTGGCGCCGTCCCAGTTCTCGTTATTAGCATTTCGTCGACTGCGCTCTTGCAAGGCGCTTTGCATTTCATTGTCGAGATTTTCAAATAAACGCATCCAATGAATAGGCTTAGCAACAAAAGGCCACGGCGTCTCGACAGGGACACGCCCCACGACTACCGCTGGTGACAAGGCATTGGGACCGGGGAGTTCGCCATTGGCTAATTCGGCGAGCGCTTCGGGACTATCCGCATTGATCAAATAAATATCGGCTCTTGCTTCACCGTCGGCAGGTTCGATGTAAGACATCTCACGTCTGCCGGTGAGGCGAAAGGTGGATGCCAACATATTTTTTTCTGCGTCTGAAAAACCGCGCATTTCTAAAACGAAACGACGACTGCTTATTGCAGTCGCCGCTGGTGGAGTAGCTAGAGTCATCTGGTAACCTGAGTTTGATTTTGACAATCAGTGCTCAAATCATACAATAAAGTGAGCAAAAAATAAGAAAAAACCAATAAAAAACTGACGATAGGTAGAGCGAATCCGACGGGGTGAAAGTTTTTGCGTTCTTTACACAACAAGAACTTGCCCTAAACCCATGGTTCATTGAAATAGGGCAACAAATTCTCGACTCGCCTGTGCACGATTATCGGCTTGATACACGCTACTAATCGCGGCCACCATGTCGGCGCCAAGTTGCACCAAGGGGCGCGCTAACGTGTGGCTCATCCCCCCAATCACGACGATAGGCAGTTCAAATTCACTCTTAGCTGCGGGAATAATGTCTGGTGCTGTGGTCACTGGGTATTGTTTCACCAGCGAAGGATAAAACCCGCCGAAGGCTAAATAACTGGCACCTTGTCGCTGGGCATCGCGTGCTAGTTGCAAATCTCCGTAGCAAGAAGCGCCGAGAATTTTGTCTGTGCCTAATAGTTCACGCGCCTGCGCAACGGCCATATCCGTACCACCCACATGAACGCCTTCTGCGTTCAAATCAAGACATAATTGAACATGATCATTAATAATCAAGGGAACGGCATAACGCTGACAGAGCGAGTGCAAGGCCTGCGCTTGAAGTTGGCGCAACGTCGCAGACGCCGTCTTATGCCGATACTGCAATAATCTCACGCCCGCTTGCAGCGCTTGTTCCGTCGCTTCCAATAATAGCGCCGTGTCATCCCAATTCGGCGTTACCAAATACAAGCCGCGTAATTGGTCTTGAAATTTTCTAGTCATATTTTTCTACAATAGGTTCAAATTCTTGTGACGCTTGCGATTTCAAATAACGCTGTGGAATCAACTGCCCAGGCGCGATTGAATAAGCCTGCTGCAAACAACGTTGGGTATAAATTTGGGCAGCAAACAAACTAGCTTCCATACTTTGACCACAGGCTAATTGCGCTGCGATTGCTGCCGCCAAGGTGCAGCCGCTGCCATGAAACTCACCACCAAGGCGCGGCCACGACCACTGTTTTTCGCCAAGCTGAAATCCATTCACGTTCTGCGCATCACTCACGCGTTGGCTAAACGACTCATGCAAACGAAACCAACGATTGCAGACCTCCTCATCCACGCCATGTCCGCCTTTGAGTAAGACATCTCGACAAACCCCACCTAAGAGCGAAATCGCCTGCTGCTTCACAGTCGAGCCGTGTGTTGCCAACCGCCCCACTTCAGGTAAATTCGGTGTAATCAAGCTCGCCACATCCAACAAAGGCGCAAGCGCTAACGTGGCATCATCCAAGCTCAGTTGCTGCCCACGCCCACTACCAAGCACTGGATCCAGCACCACAGGCAAAGCCGGACATTGTCCTCGCAATCGACGAATAATCCTGGCGATCAACGCGGCATTCTGCGCGCTTCCAACGATGCCCAATTTCACCGCAGCGATCGGAAAATTTTTTATCAAGCACTCCGCTTGCGCCAACATAATCTCAGGCGCGACCGCATGCACGGCATACACCTGATTATTGTCTTGCACAGTCAAACTAGTCACCACCGTCAAGGCATGAGCGCCTTGCGCAGTAATGGCTTCGACATCCGCTTGTATGCCAGCACCGCCACTGGGATCATGTCCCGAAAAAACCAAAACACAAGGGCGTGCCGCGCCCGCCTTTAGCGAATTCACGCGACTTTTCCTACCATAGGCGAAGAAGGCGATGCGGCAAATTTCTTAGGAATCCGCCCCGCTAAAAATGCCTCGCGCCCCGCCTCCACCGCCAAGCCCATGGCACGCGCCATCCGAATCGGATCACGCGCACAAGCAATGGCGGTGTTCATCAACACGCCATCACAACCGAGTTCCATGGCGATTGCTGCATCCGATGCAGTACCGACACCAGCGTCGACAATAATGGGAACCCTAGCTTGCTCGATGATCAGCGAAAGATTCCAAGGATTCAGAATCCCCATGCCGGAACCAATCAAAGAGGCGAGCGGCATTACTGCGACACAGCCTATGTCTTCCAACATACGCGCTTGGATTGGATCATCGCTGCAATACACCATCACATCAAAACCATCTTTCACCAAGACTTTGGCGGCCTCCAAAGTCTCTGGCATATTGGGGAATAGGGTTCTTTCATCGCCCAAGACTTCCAGTTTACAAAGCTTGTGCCCCCCGAGTAATTCGCGGCCTAATTGCAAGGTATAAATCGCGTCTTTGGCGTTGTAGCAGCCTGCTGTATTTGGCAGGATCGTGTACTTCGACATGGGGACGACGTCTAGCAAACTCGGTGCGTTGGGATCTTGACCTATGTTCACACGCCGGATGGCGACTGTGATAATTTCTGCACCGCTGGCTTCTGTGGCTAGTCTGGTTTGATCTAGATCTTTGTATTTTCCGCTGCCGACTAAG
>CAYXJI010000295.1:0-1353 GCA_964465175.1 uncultured Burkholderiaceae bacterium
TCCATTCCTACCATACCAATGCAATACCACGTCATTGCTACAGAACTTTTGTTCCAATACCAAATCGCCTTTGTTCTTGTTGAATGACAGCCACGGTCAATGTCGCTCTCGTACTACAGCCGGTTTTATGAAGAATATTGCTGATGTGATTTTTGACGGTATTTTCTGCTACGCCTAATAGGCTGCCGATTTCAATATTGCTTTTGCCTTGACTGATCCAAGTTGCAATTTCGAATTCCCTCGTCGTTAACAAGTTGAAATAATCGAGCGACGCTATTGTGCTGTTTTTATGATGACGAATGACGCGCGCATAGGTTTGATGCAAAATCGGCGTTAGTAATTTAAAGCGCGCAGATAATACTTTTTCGTCCAAATACGGCAGGCGATGAAAGCTAAAATAAGTTGCGATGCATGCCTGGATATCCATCACACCATCGGCAGCGGCATTTTTTAACTGACTATTTCGAAAATGCTGCAACCAAACATCCGAGACATCACTACCTGGATTATTCTCATCAAAAAAGATTGGACGTTTTTGCTCTGACCAACGACGCGCTAAAGGTGTATCCATGTGCCCGGCAGCATTACGAATCGCAGCCAAATGCTCTACCGGATAATCAACCGCCACGACGTAATCAAGTGAAACACCCACGCCATAAATTAATCCATGAACACATGCTAATGCGGTATGGGGAATCAGTGGGCGTACGTACTGTCGCGTCCATTGTTTGAAATGTTCAATCTCTTGAATATTTTCTGCTTCTTGTTCACATGATTCCAATTGGCTATGTTGCCATTTCATGTCAATACTTTCTGACTGATCCGACTGATTTTGTTTTTCCAATTTATCTCTCCCGCCCAGCCTCATTAACCGCCTTCTGCACAGGCGACAATAAATACGCCAGCACACTACGTTTCCCCTGATGAATCTCCACCACAATTTGCATCCCGGCATTGAGCTGATGTTTCTTGCCCTGTGCGTCAATCAAACTCTGTTGATCTAACTGAATACGCGCTTTGTAGGTCGCTATCGTGCTGGCATTATTTTCGTTCGTGCCTGTGGCATTGGAATTGTTACCCGTCGCGTTTGGTTTATTGACTTCGGTGGCATCAGCGCTGAGATGCGTTAGCTTGCCGCTTAACATGCCGAAGCGTTGGAAGGGGTAGGTGGCGATTTTGATTTGAACTTTTTGTCCGACTTCGACGAAACCTACGTCTTCGTTTTTGATGCTGACATCGGCATATAGTTGCTCGTCTTTCGGGACTAAAGTCATGACGACACTGCCTGGCTGTACCACTGCACCGACCGTGGTGGTGGCGATGTCTTTGATGGTGCCGTCTTGGGGAGCTTTA
>CAYXJI010000295.1:1363-5135 GCA_964465175.1 uncultured Burkholderiaceae bacterium
AGTTCTTTTTTGGTGCGTTCTGGGGTTGATTTAAGTTCCATAAGGCCTGGTTTGTATTTGATTTTGTATATGTTGGGTTGCAGTTTTCCGATTTTTTGTTGGAGGTCGGCTAGTTCTTTTTGTAGTTCGGATTGGTAGTTGCTTTTGAGTTGGGTGAGTCGTTTTTGTTGGGCACTAATCGTCGCGTTGAGGGCGGCTACTGTGGCTTGTTGGGCGTCGAGGTTCTTTTGTGTTTCGATGGCGGCGCGCTGCTTTTCTGCGCTCAGTGAGTTAGCGACTATGCCTTCTTTTTCTAATTCGGCAAAGGTATCTGCTGTCTTTTTATGGGACGGTAAAGTTTGTTCGTATTTGCTTAAAATCTCTAGAGCGCTTTTGCGTTCATGCTCGGCTTTTTGGAGTAAGGAGAGTTCTTGATCGAGGCTGTCGCGTAGGGTTTTTCTGTGTGCTAGATATTGATTATGGATTTGGCTAAAGAGCGCAGTATCGTCGCCTGATTTGCTCGTCATCGGTGCATCGTTGAGTTCGGCTTGTATTCTGCGTACTTGCATTTGTTGGGTGTGCAGGTCGTTGCTAATGCTGCTTTGATCAGCATTAGCTAGAGTGGTATCTAAGCGTGCGATGACTTGCCCTGCTTTGGCATTGTCACCTTCTCTTACCAGCAGTTCTTTGATGATGCCAGATTCGGCAGGTTGCACGATTTTGACCAGCGTTTGTGGGACTAATTTACCTTCGCTGCTGGCGATGATGTCGAGCTTACCGAAGGCTGCCCAGATAATGAGGATGAAGACTAGTATCGATACTGCCCATAGGACGATGCGGCCAGTTTGGCTGGGTGGATTATTTTGTATGAGTTGTAGCGGATCGTGCCAACGCGTGGGTGGGCGTAATTGGATGACTTGGGCGCTTGGTGTTGCTTGTGTTTCTGGCGCTGTATTATCTATGTTTGCTTGGTTCATTTTTTGGCTCTAATGCTTTTCGTTTTTTTGGTTTCTAGTTTTTTATTTGGTTAATTTGATTCTTTGATGCTTGCTTTGCGTTATGTTTTACTTGCGTTGGTGTTCTTGTTCGATCTCTCGCGGTGCTAATTCTGGATTCCGGGTCGAGCCCGGAATGACGGTGCTGCGTGTTGTGGTTTCCTAGCAAACTTCAAAATCGTCACACCGGACTTGATCCGGTGTCCATGTTTGGACACTGTTGGTGTCAATCCTGGATTCCGGGTCAAGCCCGGAATGACCATTTCTGTTAATGCGTTTATATGATCGTTTCCCATAAATTTTTCCATACCGGATTTGCTTTTTCTATCAATGCAATCTTCCATTCTCGACGCCAGTTCTTTAACTGCTTTTCTCTTGCGATAGCTGTGTAGATGTCTTCGTATAACTCGTAGTACACCAACAAATGCACTTGGTACTTATTCGTAAATCCTTCCACTACATCGTTCTTGTGTTGCCAAATGCGTTTTACTAAGTCACTAGATACACCTATATATAGCGTGCCATTGCGTTCGCTGGCTAAGATGTAGACTGCGGCTTGCATTAGGTGACTTGCGCTCTACTACTGAACTTCAAAGTCGTCACACCGGACTTGATCCGGTGTCCATATTTGAGCGCTGCCGGTGTCAACTCTGGATTCCGGGTCAAGCCCGGAATGACGTTCGTTCTCATCATGCGTTAGCCTCATTTTGAGTCTGAGGTGCGCTCACCGCAGGCGCTAATGCAACGCGTTGTGCGCCCTCTGCACCTAGTCGATACACAGCATCAACATGCAAGCCTTTGGGTAAGCCGTGCGTAATGAAGAGCATGGTGACCTTGCCGCGCAGACTGTTGATGGTTTGTGCAAAGTGTTCGGCGGTGTGGGTATCTAATGCGCTGGTGGCTTCATCGAAGACTAAGATGCTCGGGCGTTTGAGTAAGGCTCTGGCGATGGCGATGCGTTGCTTTTGACCTCCTGATAGGCCTGCACCGCGTTCACCGATTTCGGTTTGGTAGCCTTTTGGTAGGGCTTCTATGGTTTGGTGGATCTCGGCCATTTTGCAGGCGGCGGCGATTTGTTCGAAGCTGGCATCTGGGCTGGCCATCTGTAGATTGTCGTAGATAGTGCCGGAGAATAAGGTCGTCTCTTGGGGCACGACGCCGAAATGGGCGCGTAGCTCGTTGGCGGATAAATAGCGGATATCGACGCCGTCGACCAAGATACGTCCGGCAGTTGGTTGGTAGAAGCCTTGTAGTAATTTGGCTAGCGTGCTTTTGCCGCAGCCGGATGGTCCCATGATGCCTATGGTTTGACCGGGTTCTACTGTCAGGCTGAGATTGTCATAGACCAGCACACTAACAGGGTCAGGTCTTTCCACGCCACATCAGATCCATCTTCTAAAACTTTCATCAAGCTAACTCCCATACTGTTTAACGATCCGACTCACTGTCGAATAGTGCACACCAAAGTGATCGGCAATTTTCTTTAACGTAAAGTCTCCGCTGGTATATGCCGCAACCATGGATTCTTGTTTGGTCGAATAATGCGCCGCATATCGCTCTAAAGACCATGCGATCGGTCGTTGTTGCACACGCGGTACTTCACCGATTTCTTGACCTACATGTGTTTGCATCTTTTCCATAAATGCATCGCTACCTAAATACACTTGCGCACGTAAGTTATGCCACAGCGCTGGTAGCCCGACACCACTGCGGACAAAATCCACATACGCGGCTATCGCCCGATCACGCTGCGGGCTAAACTGTGACAAAATCCAATCGGTTTGCATCCAACTTGCAGCAACTTCACGACCGATCATGGCTCCATAAGAACTCCATGGCCAGTCAGTGAGGGATTGCACCATTTGTGCACGTAATGGGTTAAGCACTACATAGCGCGCAAGCTCAAGTAAGTAGCTTTCTTTTTCGACGATAATCGCTTTGTAGCGACCTTGAAAAACATGTCCAACTCTTCGATATTTTCGATTAATACTTTGTGTATAAACACTATTTAATTGACGCATGCCTTGGGACAAATTGGCTTCAACAGTCTCGACCACGATGTGGTAATGATTACTCATCTGACACCATGCATGACAGACCCAGTTATAACGTTTGCAAACTTGGGCGAACACATCGAGCCAACAATTTCTATCATCGTCATCAAAATAAATGGCCTCACGACGATCACCACGAGAAGTCACTTGATATAGGGCTCCTGCCAGCTCTAAACGTAAAGGTCTAGCCATAAATATTGATCTAGTTAATTTAATATTAATCGAGTGTAGCAAGCGCATGCAATTAATTCAATTAATTTCAAACTTTTAAAGTAATTAAATTAAATCAACGATTTTTCTGTTTGGTAGATAATCTTTTGATGCGGGGGGATTGGATATGTGTATTTTGAAAATACTATGTTTTATTGTTTTTTTACTGCATTAAAACTGTTATTGAAAGACCTGCCCCTGCAGCCTTACTGCATTAAAACTGTTATCGAAAGACCTGATCCTGTGACGCGCTGCATTAAAACTGTTATCGAAAGACCTGACCCTGTGACGTTTTGATGCGGGGGGATTGGATATGTGTATTTTGAAAATACTATGTTTTATTGTTTTTTTACTGCATTAAAACTGTTATTGAAAGACCTGCCCCTGCAGCCTTACTGCATTAAAACTGTTATCGAAAGACCTGATCCTGTGACGCGCTGCATTAAAACTGTTATCGAAAGACCTGACCCTGTGACGTACGCAAACAGCGTTTTGCCCACGTTCATGTTTAACCCCAAGTTCAATAAACCGGAG
>CAYXJI010000296.1:0-5098 GCA_964465175.1 uncultured Burkholderiaceae bacterium
CGTCCGTTTCCCGTTTGAGTCTGTAAAGCGTATGTTGTAGTGGATCGCGCCGCTAGGCATGACACGAACACCAAAGCCAGCTAGTTTAGTGTCTGCAATATCAATTGCATTCTTGGCTGGTTTTATGTCTCGCAGTAGATCTCTAGTTATCTCAATTTTCATGCTTTAGACTCCGTGGGCTTTTTGTGGGCTTATTTCGCAGTGTATCAGCATGGACAGTGATTGACAACCATATGCTAAGTCATTGATTTTAAAGGGCGTTAAATACTGTGAAAAACCCCTATAAACATATTTAAACGCACTTCTAAGGCATGGGTCGGGGGTTCGAACCCCTCCCGACGCACCAAACTTCTATGAAAAAGAACTACCGATCACGCTGGTAGTTCTTTTTTTACGTCAGTAATTCCAAATCTAGAAACTCAGCAAGCTCGAAGATGTGCCTGTTAGGGAATCAGCTTCAAATGAATTTCTCTATGCGCATAGCTAAGAATACGCGTAATCTGCCATTGATTTTTAGTCTGCCTTCAGATCGTCACAAAATCCGCCAATCCTTCACATTTTGAACGGGGATAGCCCGCTGTGGGAAGTAACTTGTGCGCCTAATTATGGTCAGGTATTTTTACAGACCAAATCGGCTTTTTCTTGGGCGCGTTTGAGTTTTAGCTGGGCTTTCATTTCGCCTTTGGGTTGGGTGCTACGCAAATCTTCTTTGGCCCATTTGCTTTTCATTTGCATGGCGTCGCATTGTTTTTTTGTGCTGGCATTTTTGCTGGCGATACGGCGATAATTAGCTTCTTGCTTTGCATCTTCGCGATCTCTGATTTTTTGATTTTTGTTGGATTCGCTGAGTCGTAGTTGATGACGTTTGAATGCCCTTTGTGTTTCTTGTTCTGGTATATCGCTTGTTTTGATATCAATAGGCGTGGACGGCACACCTTTGCAAGGTGTTTGACTAAAAATGGTTTTGCCATTGTCTAGGCATTTGAAGGCGGGCGTGTCAGCGTGGCTGGAGAGGCTAAAGAAAAAACTACAAAACGCTAAACTCAAATGTAAACTTAATAAGGCGCGCTTTTTCATATCGTCTCCTAAATTATTTTTCCTGGGTTCATGATGTTTTGTGGATCTAGTGCCTGTTTAACGGCGCGCATCATGTTTAATTCAATGGTCGATTTATAACGTAGCAATTCATCTTTCTTGAGACTGCCTATGCCATGTTCGGCCGATATTGATCCGCCGTATTGATGCGTTTTATCGTGGACGATGCGATTGATGTCGACTTGATGTGTGAGGAATGGTTCATGATCAGCATCCAGCGCAGGAGATACGTTGTAATGTAAATTGCCATCACCTAAATGACCAAAGGTGACCATGCGGCAATTGGGAAAAGCTAGTTGCAAGGCTTGATCCGTCTCAGCGACAAAATCAGCGATGATAGAGATAGGTAGCGAGATATCGTGTTTGATATTTTTACCTTCTTTGGCTTGTGCTGCGGAAATCGACTCACGCAAAGCCCAACAGTTTTTCGCTTGCGCCAGAGAATTGGCGATGACCGCATCTTCAATGAATTCGGCATCGAGTGCGCTTGCAATTAAGTGTTCTAATTGTTGATAAGTCGCTACTTCAGTGTCACTGCCAGATAGTTCTAGCAATACGTAGAAAGGGCTTTCTTCTGGAAATATTGTTTGAAATTGCGGGAAATGTTTATGCACCAATTGTAAGCTGAGTCGATTGATCAACTCGAAGCCAGTAATCATATTGTGGCAGTGTCGCTTGGCGAGCGTCAGAAGGCTTACCGCAGCGGAGAGAGAATTGAGGCGAATAAAGGCGGTGCCATAGCTTGTCGGTTTGGGGTACAGTTTTAAGACGGCGGCAGTAATAATGCCTAAGCTACCTTCGGCGCCAATCATTAAATCTCGTAAGTCGTAACCGGTATTGTCTTTGCGTAGGCCGCGTAAGCCGTGCCAAATATCGCCTTGTGCGGTGACGACTTCTAAGCCGAGGCATAAGTCGCGCATATTCCCGTAGCGTAAGACAGCTGTGCCGCCCGCATTCGTCGAAAGATTGCCACCGATGGTGCAACTGCCTTCCGATGCTAAGGAAAGTGGAAACAACATATTGACCTGATCGGCAGCGGTTTGTACGTTTTGCAGTAAACAACCCGCGTCTACCGTGATGGTGCTGTTGTCGATGTCAATTTGACGTAGGGTATTTAAGCGCTGTAGCGAGAGCACGACGGCCTTGCCAGAGCGATCAGGAATGCTACCGAGTACTAATCCAGTGTTGCCGCCTTGTGGCACGATAGGTACCTGATATGCGGCGCACAGTTTGACCAGTTGGGCAACTTGTTCAGTCGTCGCGGGGCGTAATACCGCGAGCGCTTTGCCTGTTGCGCGTTGTCGCCAATCTTGCAAATAGGGTGCTTGCTGCACAGCATCTAGCAAAACATATTCTTCACCGATGGCGGATTGGCACAGATTCAGAAAGTTTTGCATACTTAAGTTTTCAGATTATTTTGCTTAGTTAATTTACTGAATTAATTTACTGAACTAATTTACGGAGTTGGCTTGCTTTGCTGTTGCTCCGCTTCAGCTTGTTTTTCGGCTTGCTTTTTTGCTGCCTTGGCGATTTTTTTAAATGGTCGAACGTAGTAAATCGTGCTAATAAAAAACAACACGCTGAGAACAATTTCAGCACCTGCCAAGAGTCTAGACATGCCGTCAGCATCGCCCATTGCACGTACTACGCCTTCAATAAAGTAAAACATGATGAACATGGAAGACCATTGCATCGTATAAATATTTTTTTGCAATATGCCGCGTAAAGGGAATAATAATGGTAAAACTTTAATTATCCAAATGGAACCGCCAGGTTTGTAGGGCGCTAACCACATTTCCCACGCGAAACAAAGCACAATTAAGCCGATTAGACTTACCGAAGCAAGTCGATAAAACAAAGTTTGATGCGTGTTCATATTTTTTGTAGTTGTAAGGCAGTTTTGGCGAGGCGTTTGCCAAGGGCAATCGCTAGGGTGCGTGTCTCTTCAGTGATAGGCATCTTGCCATCTAACCCGGACCAGTGTGTCGCGCCATACGGACTGCCACCCGATTTGGTCGACATCAATTCGGGATGCGTATAAGGCAGACCTAAAATCAACATGCCATGGTGCATGAGCGGCAGCATCATGGATAGCAGCGTGGATTCTTGCCCACCATGCAGGCTGCCGGTTGAGGTAAATACGCAGGCCGGCTTGCCGCACAAGGTGCCGGAGACCCAGTCTGCTGCAGTGCCATCCCAAAAATATTTCATGGCGGACGCCATATTGCCAAAACGGGTGGGCGACCCTAAGGCGATGCCGGCACATTCTTTGAAATCGCTGAGCTCTACATAGGGTGCGCCATCGCTAGGAATCGCAGATTCACTGGCTTCGGATACGGGCGATACGCTAGGTACGGTGCGCAGGCGTGCTTCGCACCCCGCAACGCTGTCTATGCCTTGGGCGATTAATTGCGCTAATTGGCGTGTACTGCCATGTCGGGAATAGTACAAAACTAGGAGGGAAATAGGATGTGGTTTCATCGCACGAATTATAAAGAATTTCCCGTCGCTCAGGGCGTTTGCCGCGAGTTGCGTCAGGGACTAAGTGGATGTGATCCGAGGCGCCAGTGTGAAAGATGGTAAATATCTTAAGGTCTGATCGTCAAGTCTGGGTAAAATGAGCGCTTTTGTAAAATGCGCGGCATAGTAGTCATAGAATTAGGAAGTCAAGTATGGGTGGTTTTATTCGAGGTTTGAGTTGGGGGCAATTGAAGAATTTATTTCAATTTGCCGTGCGTCGCCTGCAAGAAGTGCGCTTGCCGCAGGTAGCGGGGAGTTTGACGTTCACTACGGTGTTGGCCTTGGTGCCAATTTTAACGATAGGTTTGGCGATCTTAACGGCGTTTCCTCTATTTACCGATTTCAAAGCCTCGCTAGAGGCGTACTTTACGCAAAGCCTGATGCCGAAACAAATCTCCACCACGGTGATGGGCTATCTGACGCAATTTGCGACCAAGGCGACGCGCTTGTCGGCGGTTGGTGGCGTGGTTTTGATGGCGACTGCCGTCGCGACCATGGCCATGATCGATAAGACTTTCAATCAAATCTGGCAAGTGAAACGCTCGCGTCCATTCGTGCAACGCATCGTCGTGTATTGGGCGATTGTGACGCTGGGGCCCTTGCTAGTTGGTATCTCCATGAGCGCGACCTCGAATCTATTCATGGCAACCAACGGTTTGATGAAAACCGTGCCGATGCTGGCAACCATTTTTTATACCTGTGTATCGATTGCATTTACCACTGGTGCCTATACGCTTTTATATTTGACTGTGCCCAATCGCCCAGTGGATTGGCGTGATGCAGCTTGGGGCGGCGTTTTTGCTGCGGTGGCGTTTGAGATTGCCAAGCGCTTGTTCGCCGTGTTCATTAAACAGTTTCCGACTTACACGGTGATCTACGGCGCTTTGGCGGCGATACCGATTTTTCTGATTTGGATTTATTTGTCGTGGCTCATCACCTTGATTGGTGCCGTCATTGCCGCCTCCTTACCCGTGGTGAAATACGAGCGCTGGTGGCATGTGCCTGAGAAGGGCAGCGCTTTTGAGGATGCGATTGCCTTGCTTCGTATTTTGGTATTGGCGCGTAATTCGGATGCGAATGCATCTGTGAATGTGCTCGACATGCGCGCGCAAACTCGATTTGGCGTAGATGAAATCGAAGGTTTATTAGAGAAAATGTTAGAAGTCGGCTGGGTTGCCAGACTAACCATGGATAGCCCCAATCTAAAGACAAAAAAATGGTGGCGTAAACATGACGCTGGTGCTGAGCGTTGGATTTTGATTATGAATCCCGCTGCTTTATGTTTGGGCGATGTGTACCGACTTTTTGTCTTCGATACGACAGCAGATTCTGCCTTAGCCAAACAAGTGCATAGAGTGATTGGCGATGGTATGTCGGAAAGTTTGTTTGAATATTGCTTAATGCGTTAATTTTATTTGGATAATGTCGATTATTGATTATTTTATTCGGTCTATCCTGCATGGTGAAACTGCGATTCCATATC
>CAYXJI010000297.1:0-5023 GCA_964465175.1 uncultured Burkholderiaceae bacterium
TAGGCGGGAAGCCGAAGACAGTACGGTTGTACGGCGAGGCGAACCAACGACGCTAACGTTTGTTTTGCGTAAGTCCATACAAACAATAACCGTTACGGAAGCCGTGAGCGGTGGGTTGCGCTTACGCCAACCCACCTTCTACAATAAGATCAATACGCCAATCGCAAATTACCCAATTTCCTGCGCCAAAGCTAAACCGCTCAAAAACGCATTTTCCACTCGCCCGCCACCATCCAATCCAGCGGCAAACCAATCACCACACACGCCTATCTTTGCTTTTACATCCCACAAGAATGACTCAGCGATTGGTGAATCGGCCTGCGCATAACGCCAGCGATGCGTTACCGCGTGGATGGCCTGAATCGGCGATCCGGTTGCTTCATGAAAAGCCTTGGATAACTTCTCTTTTGCGCGCTCATGATCGTCTTCTAAGTGCTCGACACTCCATGCAGTCGTGGCGTGACAGACCCACCGCTCGCCGGGGCGATGATCGGGTTTTGAGGTGTCGCGAGCGATCCATCCTAAGCGGGAATTTGCGACCCATGCGCCGTCATAATCCAGATTAAGTGGATGCTGAAATCCTAGCATCAATACCCAACACGGCTGCAAACGTACGTCAGCAACTTTGGCACCAAAACTCGCATGATTTTTTAGAAGCACGGACGCTTGTTCAGGCGGGATCGCCATAATTACCGCATCAAAAGGACCAGCAGAAGCGGCAACCGAAATCTCCTCTGTTTTAACCGACAAGATCCACTGATCACCATGCGCTTCTAATGCGACGACTTGTTGCTCTAGACGCACATCCAGACCGTGCGCTAATTGCTTACCTAGAGAGCTCATCCCAGGTACAGGAACAAAGCGTGCCGTACTCTCGCCTGCAGGGCTGGTTTTGGCATGGTCGAGATTGACTAATTTACTTTCCCAAGGCACGACCCATTCTAATTTACGCCAATCGGCGAGCTCTTTTTTGAAACGATCTGAACTCGCGGTGAAATATTGCGCACCGTGATCAAAGCCACCGAGTTCGGTTTGTCGTGTACTCATGCGTCCGCTTACACCGCGACTTTTTTCATACACAGTGACATGGTGTCCTTGTGCCTGACATTGACGGGCTGCGGTTAAACCAGCTAAACCTGCACCGATGATGGCTACCTGCATACTTTTCTCCTTATTTTTTTAAACATCTGAACTTACTGGTGAAACGACTTATTTTTCAAGCGCGCAAAAAAAAACCCACAATTCACATCGTGGGTTCGCGTTCTTACTTAATCTTTTTCGTCTTCAACAGGCCAATCGCGGATGTAGGCCTTCAACATTTTGTTTTCAAAGCTTTGTGCTTCCAATACAGCACGTGCCACGTCGTAAAAAGAAATCACGCCCATCAACGTTTTTGCATCCATCACGGGCAGATAGCGGGAATGTTTTTCTAGCATCATTCGGCGCACTTCATTGACTTCGGTCTCAGGCGTGACAGTCATAGGATGGTCGTCCATGTATTTGCGCACCGTCCCTTCGCCTAGCGAGCCGCCATTTTTATGCACTGCGCGTATCACTTCACGGAACGTCAGCATACCAACCAAATCACCAAACTCCATCACGATCAGGGAACCGATATCTTTTTCTTCCATGAAGCTGACCGCTTCTTTCATTGACGTATCAGGGGTAATCGTAAACAGGATATTGCCCTTTACTTGCAGAATTTCTGAAACCTTCATTACATTCCTCCAATCTGATATGCCATAGCAGTGAAGCCACTAGGGCGCACTGAACAAGAACTGTCGCAGTCTTTGCTTTCTTTTCATCTAATGTATCGCAAGCCTCTAGAAAAATCTAGTGATTAAGAACAAGTATTTTTGATTTCATCAAATATCTGTCGCTTGTTGAAAATGAATACGGCGACAAGGCTTTTCAAAAACAGCCCAAATGCGTAGGATGTCGGCATTCATTTAGGAGAATACCAGTTTATGAGCGGTCCAAAATACCCAGGCTTTGACACTATGTCATTGCATGCTGGCGCAGCAGCCGATCCAGCTACCGGCGCACGTGCCACCCCGATTTATTTCACTTCCTCGTTTGAATTTAAAGATTCAGATCATGCTGCTTCCCTTTTCAATATGGAGCGCGCTGGTCACGTCTATAGCCGCATCACCAATCCTACCAATGCGGTACTCGAAGAACGCATGGCGGCACTCGAAGGCGGCGTTGCTGGCATCGCGGTCGCCAGTGGTCAGGCAGCGCTGCATTTGGGTTTAAGCACGATCGCTGGCGCTGGCTCACATATCGTTGCATCGCGCGCTTTATATGGTGGATCGCATAATTTGCTCGCGTATACGATGAAGCGATTTGGCATAGAGACGACTTTCGTTGATCCGCGTGATCTTAATGCTTGGCGTGACGCGATTCGTCCCAATACCAAAGTATTTTTTGGCGAGACTTTGGGCAATCCCGGCCTCGATGTGTTCAATATTCCAGCCATCGCCGACATTGCGCATGAAAATCATTTGCCCTTAATGCTCGATTCCACTTTCACCACACCTTACTTGTTGCGCCCTTTTGAACATGGCGCTGATCTGGTGTATCACTCTGCCACCAAATTTTTGTGCGGTCATGGAACCGCAATCGGTGGTGTCTTGGTCGATGGCGGCACATTTGACTGGCAAGCTGCCTATGAAAAAACGGGACACTTTGCCGAGCTGTGCGAACCGTATGAAGGTTTTCATGGCATGGTGTTCGCAGAAGAATCCACGGTGGGCGCGTTCGCATTACGGGCGCGGCGTGAAGGCTTGCGCGATTTCGGCGCTTGCATGAGTCCGCACAATGCGTTCGCAATTTTGCAAGGCATAGAGACACTAGGCTTACGCATGGATAAACATGTGGCGAATGCGCGTAAAGTCGTCGAGTTTTTATCGACACACGCGGCGGTCGAATCTATCGCTTTTCCAGAATTAAACTCACATCCTGATTACGAACTCGCTAAGATACTTTTACCCAAAGGTTGTGGCTCGGTATTCTCTTTCAACATCAAAGGTGATCGCGCCGCAGGACAACGCTTTGTCGAGTCCTTAAAAATCTTCTCGCATCTGGCCAACGTCGGCGATGCAAAATCCCTAGTCATCCACCCCGCTTCTACCACCCATTTTCGCGTCCCTAGCGAACAACTCGCAGCGTCAGGTATACGCGAAGGCACGATTCGTTTATCGGTAGGATTAGAAGATGTCGACGATCTCATCGAAGACTTAACACGCGGTTTAAAAATGGCACAGAAAGGCAAATAAGATGCACCTCACGATACACAACAAAGCGGTCTATGCGTACACGGGTGGCAAAGCTTTTAATCCGAATTTGCCCACGATCATCTTGGTACACGGCGCACAAAACGATCATTCCGTATGGGCCTTGCAATCGCGTTACCTCGCGCATCATGGTTTTAGCGTGCTTGCTGTCGATCTGCCGGGACATGGCCGAAGTGCCGGCCCAGCACTCAGCAGTGTAGAAAAACTCGCGCAATGGTTATTGGAATTTATAGAATTTTGCGGTGTACAACAAGCCTATGTGGCAGGTCACAGCATGGGCTCTTTGATCGCACTAGAAGCGGCTAGCATGGCGCCAGAACGCCTACAAAAACTCGCCCTGCTCGGCACTGCATTTCCGATGAAAGTATCGGATGCCCTTTTGTTTTCAGCGCAGCACGATGAACAGTCAGCGATTGATATGGTGAATATTTTTTCACACAGCAGCATGGTACATAAGCCTTCAAGCCCAGGACCTGGTTTCTCGGTGATGAATGGCAGTATGCGCTTGATGCAAAGAATCTCGACGATCAATCCTGAGCAAGTTTTTTTCAATGATTTCACTGCTTGTAATACCTATTTAAACGGTGAAGAAGCGGCGAAAAAAGTGCAATGTCCAACCCTGTTTTTGCTCGCCCGTCAGGATATGATGACACCGGTCAAAGCAAGTGCTCTACTATCGAACGCCATCAGCAATAAGCAAATTCACGTGATTGATAATTGTGGTCATTCTATGATGAGTGAGCAGCCTGACGCGGTGTTAGATGCTTTGTTTTCGTTTATGAAGAATTGAACGAATGGCCGCGTCGGCGTACTCTTTACCTAGGGCGAGTGCAATCCGCGCCGCTCAGGTGCTCTATGGATTGGCGGCGCGAGTTTCACCCGCGCTACGATTTTATTAGTAGGCTCAAGGACTTCAAAGCTTCGATGTACCTAGCCGTTGTCCAGACATACTTTCCAAGATGCTTGAAATTGTTTCTTGAATTAAGCTTTCAATGCGGGGATCAACACGCCCCTCTTTCTGCAAGTGTTGTATCGCTTCTAGCCGCCGCAAGTGTAATTTCAAGGCCTCGACTTTAAACCGTAACCCCGCATCTAGTTCCGCCAATTCTTGATGTAAGTTTGCTTCTAAGCGCTGCTCCAATTGCAAACGTTTTTGCGCTAATTGCCCGTCATCTTCCAGCCAAACTGCTTGCTCACCTTTGACCTGCATACTTGCTTGCAAACGCTGGGTTGCTAGTTGTTCTTGTTGCGATTGCAGTGCATGCGCGATACGCGCTTGGATCCACGCTTCTGTGCTAGTGAGTTGATGATCGACGTCGGTGATAGAGGTAAACTTGACCAAGATCGCGACCAATTCAATCGCTAAGAACCAGGTCAACCACCAAATTAATTGAAAGCGCCGATTCACATCAGTTCTGACCAAGTCGGCAACAGCGGCAAAATCTGCGGCGAAACCGGATTGTGCTGCGAGGGTGATTTTCTTTGCTTGTGATTGCGTGAGTTCAGTTTCTTTTTGTTTGGCGAGATTGATGGTTGTTTGCACTTTTTTTTGCTCCGTGAGCAGCAATTTTTTCTCGGCATTTTTTTGTTGTTTCCAATCGAGTATTTTATTCGTCACGACGCTCTCGGCTGCTTGGCATGGTGCTTTTGCCACATTAATCTTTTGCTTGAGTGCGTCGATACGCGCATCCAAAACGGCATCCACATGGTTGGCATTGCGTAAGAGT
>CAYXJI010000298.1:0-5020 GCA_964465175.1 uncultured Burkholderiaceae bacterium
TAAAAAGACAGTGTCGTGGTGGGATGGCACACAAATTCAACATTTTGCAGGCAATCTATGGGAGCTAGAAGCCGTCGAAGTACGCCCTAACACAGCGCCTATCAGCGTTACGCCGCCATTAGATGCGCCAGAAAAAGCCGTACTCGCAGAAGCCCAAGTAGACGAACAGCGATTGCGTGACTGGTTAAGCAAAAACGAGCTCGCTCTCATCATCACACGCGACCAAACTAGCAGAGACCGCGCTGATTTACAGCAGCCTTTTAATCTCGAAGTCCCCGGCGGCGTCAAAACCCTATCCAAGCAACATCCCGGAGGCAAGCTATATCAAATTACCCATTTTCAAATCGTGCAGGCAGAACAATTACGCGCCTATCCCGATCGCCCTGGTCGCCGCCATCTCGCCCAGCCACTTATAAATTTACATCCATTAAATAGCACCCAGCAATCACCTGGCGCAAGCTCCGTCAACATCCCCGGTGCGGTGACGATTGCCAAAGATGGTTCCACCGCCGTTTTAGTGCCATCGGGTCGCGCCTTGAGTTGGCAAACCACGGATGTGCAAGGCCACCCCGTAGTCAGAGAACGCAATTGGATTAGCTTTAAAGCAGGCGAAATTCGAGTCTGCGCCTCTTGCCATGGCGTGAATACCCGTAATCAAGCCAATTTCCCTGCGCCTATACAAAAACCATTGGCGCTCAAGGAATTCCTTATCTCCTGGAAAAATCGCGATAAATAGCTGCATTGTCTGTCAATAGCTAGCATTTTTAAAGGATTTATCACGCCATCAGTAAGCTTGGCGGCGATTTACTCAAGCCATCAGTCTGAAGTCGAATTATTGCAACGCAAAAACGTCTAAATTCGACGTCTCACCTAGCTAAAAGCCTTTATAATCAAGGGTTTTTGCCACCCTATTTCCTTGCTTTTTGGAAACTCATGCGTGCAGAGCAAACTAATTAGCAACTTAAATTATCATTTAACTTACTACTTAACTTACTATTTAATTAAGAATTTTTCAGCCTATGAAGGTTTTTCGTGGTCTCCCCAATGCGGCCTCCCGCGCGCCCTGTGCGCTGGCGATAGGCAACTTTGATGGCGTACATCTTGGACATCAAGCTTTGCTGTCCGATTTGCGCGCCGCCGCCACACGTCTAAATATCGAAGCGGCAGTGATGAGTTTTGAGCCGCACCCACGCGCCTTCTTCGCGCAGACGATGGGCGATCTCTCCAAAGCGCCAAGTCGCATCGCCAACTTACGTGACAATTTATCGGCGCTAGACCAAGCCGGCATCGATCGCGTGATCGTTGAACATTTTAATGCCCACTTTGCCGCACTCAGTCCTGAAGCATTTATCCAAAAGATTTTAGTCGAAGGCATGCACGTCAAACTCGTCATGGTCGGCGAAGATTTCCGCTTTGGTGCCAAACGCGCTGGCGAACTCCAAACTTTGATTGAAGCGGGTCAACGCTATGGTTTTACGGTACAAACCTTAACAACCATAGCGCGTGACGGCAAACGCATTTCCTCATCCGCAGTACGCGCCGCCTTGGCCGCAGGTGATTTTGAGGAAGCACGACATTTACTGGGACGCCCCTATCACATCTCTGGCCACGTCATACACGGACAAAAGCTGGGTCGCACACTCGGGTTTCCAACACTCAATTTGCGCATTGCCCATCACAAACCCGCCGTCATGGGCATCTTTGTGGTGCAAGTGCATGGATTGAGCGATCAGCCTTTTGCCGCAGTTGCCAGCATGGGCGTGCGCCCAACGGTGGACGACAGTGGCCGTGTTTTACTCGAAACCCACATCCTCGATCAACACGTCGATGCCTACGGCAAAGTGATACACGTGGAGTTTTTAAAGAAACTACGCGATGAAGAAAAATACGTCGACCTGCCAACTTTAACCGCCGCCATCAACCGCGACGCGGACCAAGCCCGCAGTTATTTTCAACAACACCTTGGCTCAGCCACAGATCGAATTTGAAGAACGCTCGGCAAGTTCATAAAAAATATAGGGTGAAAACTGAAAAGGCTTAACCGCAGAGGCGCAGAGGACGCAGAGAAATTCCTCAGAAAAAAACTCAGCGTACTCTGCGCCTCTGCGGCAAAGCTTTTGACCTTCACCCAAAGAATTCCAAAATTTAATTTAAGCGAAGAAAACTATGTCTAACGAAAAGCAAGCAAAAAAAGACGCTGGTAAGCCAGCAAGCAAGTATCCAGTCAATATGACCGAAACGTCCTTCCCTATGCGCGGCGATCTCGCCAAGCGTGAGCCGCAATGGGTGAAGAGCTGGCAAGAGAAAAAGATTTATGAACGAGTGCGTAAAGCGGCCAAAGGTCGTCCGTCATTTACCCTGCATGATGGCCCACCGTATGCCAACGGTGACATCCATATCGGTCATGCCGTGAATAAAGTCTTGAAAGACATGATCATCAAAGCGCGCACCATGGCTGGCTTTGATGCGCCTTACGTGCCAGGTTGGGATTGCCACGGCATGCCTATCGAAATCCAAATCGAAAAACTGCATGGCAAAAACTTACCAGTCGCCGAAGTGCAAGCCAAAGCTCGCGCTTATGCCGAAGAACAAATCGAGCGCCAAAAAGCCGATTTCATCCGTTTAGGCGTTTTGGGCGAATGGGACAATCCTTACAAAACTATGGCGTTTGGCAATGAAGCCGATGAAATCCGTGCGCTCGGCAAGATGTTCGAAAAAGGCTATGTGTATCGCGGTTTAAAGCCAGTGAATTGGTGCTTCGATTGCGGCTCAGCACTCGCAGAGGCAGAAGTTGAATACGAAAACAAACGTGATCCTTCTATCGACGTTGGCTTCCCGTTTGCTGAAAACGACAAGTTGGCAAAAGCCTTCGGCTTAGACAAACTGCCACTAGAAAAAGGCTACTGCGTGATCTGGACCACGACCCCGTGGACCATCCCTTCGAATCAAGCTTTGAACATGCATCCCGAAATCACTTACGCCCTGATCAAATCCGAGCGCGATGGTGAGCCTTGCCTGATTTTGATGGCGAAAGACTTGATCGAATCCGCCTTCACCAATTGGAATATGCCTAGCGAAATCATCGCGACCTGCTTGGGTGAAGCGCTGTCTGAAATTAAATTTAAACATCCTTTAGCAGCGATGCACGAAGGCTATGATCGTTTTTCTCCGGTCTATTTAGGCGACTACGTCAGCACCGAAACCGGTACCGGCGTGGTGCACTCTGCACCGTCCTACGGTATCGAAGATTTCCAGTCCTGCAAAGCGCATGGCATGAAAGATGACGACATGCTTAACCCCGTAATGGGTGATGGTCGCTACGCGTCTTGGCTGCCCTTCTTTGCCGGCATGACCATCTGGGAAGCATCGAAACCGATCTGCGACAAGTTGCGCGAAGCGGGTACTTTGTTCTCACTGAAAATGTTTGACCACAGCTACATGCATTGCTGGCGCCATAAAACACCGATCATCTATCGCGCGACTTCACAGTGGTTCGCCAGCATGGACAAGCAGCCTAACGATGGCGGTGCCAGCGTACGTGAAACCGCATTGAAGGCAATAGACGAGACCGCCTTCTTCCCCGCATGGGGCAAAGCGCGTTTGCATGGCATGATCGCCAATCGTCCTGATTGGACTTTGTCACGTCAACGTCAATGGGGCGTGCCGATGGCATTTTTCTTGAACAAAGAAACTGGCCAAATTCATCCGCGCACACCAGAGTTGTTAGAGCTAGTTGCTAAACGTGTTGAAGCTGAAGGAATCGAAGCCTGGCAAAAAATTACTGTAGAAGAAATGCTCGGTGATGAAGCGCCACTGTATGAAAAAAATCGCGATACGCTAGACGTGTGGTTTGATTCCGGCACCACGCATTTCACCGTCTTACGCGGCTCGCATAAAGCACAATCGACCTACCCTGCCGACTTGTATTTAGAAGGATCAGACCAACATCGCGGCTGGTTCCATTCGTCTTTATTGACGGCATCAATGCTTGATGGTCATGCTCCTTACAAAGCATTACTCACGCACGGTTTTGTGGTTGATGGCGAAGGTAAAAAGATGTCAAAGTCCGTCGGCAATACGGTAGCGCCGCAAAAGATTTTCGACACCTTGGGCGCGGATATTTTGCGTTTGTGGGTGGCCTCATCTGACTATTCGGGTGAAATCTCAATCTCCGATGAAATCTTAAAGCGCGTGACCGAAGCCTATCGCCGCATCCGCAATACTTTGCGCTTCTTATTGGCAAACACTTCGGATTTCGATTTCAGCAAAGATGCCGTTGCCGTCAATGATTTAATGGAGATCGATCAATATGCGATTGCCCACACTGCCGTTTTGCAAAAAGAAATTTTGGTGCATTACGAGGCCTTCGAATTCCACCCTGTCATCAGCAAATTGCAATCCTTCTGCTCTGAAGATTTGGGCGGCTTCTATCTCGATATTTTAAAAGACCGTTTATACACCAGCGGCACGACATCATTCGCACGTCGTTCTGCTCAAACAGCGATCTGGCACATCACGCAAAGCTTATTACGTTTGATGGCACCAACTTTGTCGTTCACCGCAGAAGAAGCATGGCAAAGTTTCGCCAGCGCAGAAGCGTTTGCGGGCAGCGATGAAACCATCTTCACGCAAACTTATTACGAGTTGCCAGCGATTGCAAACAGCGAAGCATTGGAAGTGAAGTATACAAGCTTGCGCGCGGTACGTGCTGATGTAACGAAGCAGTTGGAGGAAGTCCGTGTCTCTGGCGCGATTGGTTCCTCCTTGCAAGCCGAAGTGTTAATCAAAGCCAGTGGCGATAAATTTGGCGTATTGAGCAGCTTAGAAGATGATTTGAAATTTGCCTTGATCACTTCTGCGGCGAGTGTGGAACAAGTTGCGACTGAAGCCGAAGAAACCGTCGTCGTCAGTGCATCGAAATATCAAAAATGCGAACGCTGCTGGCACTACCGCGCCGATGTGGGCGTGAATGCTGAACACCCAACATTGTGCGGTCGTTGCAATAGCAATTTGTTTGGTG
>CAYXJI010000299.1:0-5007 GCA_964465175.1 uncultured Burkholderiaceae bacterium
GACACGGCAGGGTGCTTATTTAATTGTTGCTTGACCTTGATATTGGACGGAATTTTTTGCTCTTGGCTAGGGATTTGATTAATCCAAGTGGTCTGCGCGCCGCTGCTGCGTTTGACAAAGCCGTTGTGGGTAAATTGCTGTTGCGGTGGCTCGATGACGGTAGGCGCGGTTGGCGCTTCATCCAAGGTTTCCCCCAATTTGTTTTGTGAACGCAAATGATCCAGTTTGGCGCGTTCGGCAGGGGTGGTAAATAAGCGCCCTAAATCTTGCCTTGCTTCTTTGACTTGCGGCTGTATTTGCGCCTGCGCTGCGGCCTGTGCATAAGCCTTCGTTGGCAGGTAGGCCACGCCAGCGATCAACAAAGTCGCGGGCAAATAGCAATAAGGCAGACACATTTTAAATCCTGCGCGTCCTCGCGTTAGCGCCTTAGCTGCGGTGTCAGTCAGCAACTCAGCGCATACGGTGGCAGGTAAATGGAATAAGGTATGCATTGCGGTTTCTTTAAACTTTAGCGACTCATTGCTAGTGTAGGACACTCAGGTAATTTAGGGTAGCAAGGTATTTGGCAGGTGTTACGAAGCGGGAGCGACCGCCTCTGGCGCAGGACGGCGTCCCATGCTCACCCATTGTAAACTGCATTCGGCTTCTAATTGGGCGGGAATGCTGCCAACACTGATCACATTGCTGGTTTTGATCGCACACGATTGTGGTATGAATTGTCCGCGTGCTCGCAATTCAGTGAACAAATTCAACATATCCATTTCATGTAATAAATTCATACGCAACACGAGTTTGCTAGCGCGTAGCTCTAATTCGCCTGTCGGCGTCGCTGGATCTGCTGGCACGATTTGTTGTGGAAATAGTTCGTAAGTCATCGGCAAAAGTCGGTATTTTGCTTGTATGGTTTGCATTAACTCAACGATGTCCAAGCGTTTTTCTTCGCCGACAAAACCGCGTTCAGTCAATTGTAAATAGCTAGCTTGATACTCGCGAATATCATTTTTTTGATTATCGGCATCGGTGTATTTGCTCTGTGCTTGCGCTAATTCTGCCTGCGCTTGTTGGCGATGCGTGCTTTGTTGTAAGTAAAAAAAATGGGCCGCGCCAATCAAGACAGCGGCAATCGCCAAGCAAATACTGAAGCGTATGCAGGCCTGACGAATAATGGGGAAGTCATCGTGCATAAAACTATGCACTTTAGTGACTTCTTTGGCCGTGCCTATATTCAGTTTGGCCGGTGGGGGACTTTGCGCCATGCTAGGGTTTCCAAATAATTTTTAAACTAAAAAGCGGTTTTGCTAGTGCTTCGTCGTTGCCGATCTGGCTTTCTAGTTTGACGCTAGGGCGCGTATCTATGGGGGGGGTTACGATGCTAATTTGTAGGTAGGTATCTTTTTGTAGTTGTTTTTTTAATTCGTCAACCAGTAGCTCGACACGTTCCACTGCACTGCGATAGTCGTTTTTAAAAGGTAGCACTTCAGCTTCGATGAGAAGAATTTCGAAGGGACGCTTCGGTATACCTAACGGCCCCGGCAAAACTGCCAAGCTGCCGTCACCAGGGGGCGCTGGCACGCTGTTTGGATCGACTGCGACGCTGCCATCGGTTTCGCTGCTTTGCCAGTGTAGCTCGTGAATTTTGATCTGCGGCACACTAGCTAGTACTTGACTCAGATTGCTGAGCAAGTTGGTCGGTACAGGCGCATTGTTGCTGAGCATTTTGTGTAGTTCGACCGCTGCCCGCATTTCCATAGGATTGGCCACGGTGGCTGGCATGCTATTGGTGGTTTCTTGGTATCTTGCGAGGGCGCTTAAGGTTTCGATTTTGGCCTGTTGTGCCATTTGATGCGCATCGTAGGCATCAAAGGCCTTGCTTCCTGACCAGAATAGCGCAACAGCAAGGGTGATGACGCTGAGGCCATTTAGCGTACCTCTGAGTTGGGATAGTGAATGCGTGCGGCGTTGTGATTCAGTTGCATAATGGCTGGCGATGTTTTGCTTCGCGAGTAGCGCCAAAAAGAAGGGATCACAATGGAGCAATTCTTCCACTGCAGGCATTTTGAAGATTTGCCGCGCTTCGTGTAAATGCACGAAGCGATAGTGTGCGCCATCTTCACTCAATGGGCGGGCGCGTAAACGCGATAGGATGTCCTCTTGCGCAAGAACGACAATTTCTAAGGGGGCGCCGCGCGCTAGTTGACGGGTGCTGGCGAGAAATTGTCGTGTTTTGCCAATTTCTTTGTCGGTCGTTTCAGCAATCGATTCGGCACTCCACGCGGTTTCTGGCGCTAGGCGGCTGAATCTTAAATAACCATCTTGAAAAAAACTTTGGCGCAGTCCGCTGGATTGATGAGTGACTAAGAGCGAAGCTTGTTTATCTAATCCTAGGCGCTTGAACAAATAAGAATTTAAGAGCGCAACTGAGTAGATGCCAGCGATATCAATTTTCAGTGCTTGTAAAGCATCGACCCACGGTTTCAATAACTGTGGATTGGTCAGCGCACTAAATAGCATCTGATCGTCTTTGCGGCCTTCTTTTGCGCGACCTTGATAACTCGCATCGCGATAAGGCGTGTCGCGATAGAGGGCATTGAGACGCCGCTCGACTAGGTTTTTACGGGCTGTTCCGTAGACATGCGGAATACTATCTCTTTGAAAATCTTCCTCGATCAGATCCGTTAAGAAAAACACTGGAATTTTTGTGTGTTCTTGCAGATAGTCGGCAAATTTAGACCAGCCGCTCGCGTAATTATCGAAAATCTGGGCGTCTGAAAACACACCCTTATCCCAGATAAGGGCGCTCAATTGATTGTTCGTCAGGTAAAGCAGATGTTTAGCCAAGTTTATTCTCTAAAGTGAATGTCATGCGACACTGTTTATTTTAGTTTGGATAAATTATCATAAATCGGGCCCATTACCGCCAGCATAATCCAGCCTAAAGTCAGGCCGAGAATGACCGTCATGGCGGGGCCTATCATGGCTTGGACTTTTTCTATCATTTCTTTAATGTCGCGATTGTAAAAATAACTCACATTGCGCAAAGCCGTATCTAAAGCGCCTGTCGCCTCACCTATTTTTAACATGCGTATCACCATAGGTGGGAAAATGTCGGTGCTTTGAAAAGCGGCCGTCACGCTTTGACCTTCAGAAATCAAAGCGCCCGCACGTCGCAATCCTGCTGCAATGGCTTCGTTGTCGACGATATCTTCGGACAAACGTATGCAGTCCAAGATCGTAATGCCCGACTCATACATTAAGGCGAAAAAAGTGACGAAGCGCGACAAAATGATTTTATGGAGTACCGGACCAATTAACCATATGCGTAATTTATACGCGTCCGCTTGGTAACGTGCAGCTGGACTATTCTTCAGTAAGATGATCAAACCTATCCATAGCACAATCGGGAAGCTGAGCACCAGATACCAATAGTGAATAAAAATATTAGAAACAAAAATCAATGCCCGTGTGTGCATCGGTAATTCTTGTCCCATGCTGGTAATAAAACTGATTAATTGTGGCACCAAATAAATCATTAAAAAGAAAATTACACCCATGACCACCGTGCCTACGAAGAGGGGATACATGATGATTTTTTTGGTTTGTGCGGCTAGTTCATCTTGCCACTTAATACTGTCGCCCAAGCTTTGAAAAACTTCCGAAATTCGCCCTGTTTTTTCACCTGCCGTAATTAAACTAGTGAACGTGCGGTTGAAGATCATAGGATAGCGTTCCATGGCCTCCGACAATTGCGAGCCGCCCTCGATATTCTCGATCAAATCGGCCATGACACCACGGAAGCGTAAATTTTCTGCGCCATCCCGTAGATCGCTTAACCCTTCTAAGATAGACACACCCGCAGCGGTCATTTGTTCCATGTGGAAGCAAAAATTGATCAGGTCTTTGCGCGAGACTTTGACGCGTCCTAGTGAAATTGATTTGGCGGCCTGTTCCTTGAAATCGATCAAATCCAAATCCATCCGTTTCAGACGCAATTCCAACTCAGAGACGTTGGCCGCGTCCATGCTGCCTTTTTGTTTTTTACCGTCGCCCGCGATGGCGCTGTAACTGTACATCGTCATGGTTTTAACCTATCGGTCAGGTCGACCACGCGTGAGATTTCATCTAAGGTGGTGACGCCTTCCAAGACACGTCGTACCGCATCTTCGACTAAAGGGCGGAAACCAGCAGTGATGGCCGCTTTGCGTAGCTCACGCTGCGTTGCGCGGCGGGCGATTAAATCGTCTAGTTCTCCATCAATTTTTAGAATTTCTAAAATAGACATACGGCCTTTATAGCCTTGGTGTGAACAATGTGCGCACCCTACGGCGCGATAAATCTGGGTTGCTGCTTCGTCTTTTTTGATGCCGAGTAATTGCCGCTCCATGTCATCGGCCAACACTTCTTGCTTGCAATGGACACACAGCTTGCGGATCAAGCGTTGCGCCACGATGCCGATGATATTGCCCGCCATAATGTCGGGCAAAATTCCGATATCGAGCAAACGCGGAACCGCGCCTATCGCTGAGTTGGTATGTAAAGTGGAGTACACCTGATGTCCTGTCATGGCGGCACTGAAGGCCATTTCGGCGGTCTCAGTGTCGCGAATCTCACCGACTAAAATAATGTCAGGATCTTGGCGCATCATCGAGCGGATGCCGTTAGCAAAACCCATTTTGGCAGACTCATTGACGGAGGTTTGGCGTATCATGGGCATAGGATATTCGACCGGGTCTTCCAAGGTCATAATATTGACCGAGTCGGTATTCACGTGGTTGAGGATGGAATACAAGGTCGTGGTTTTACCGCTACCGGTGGGGCCTGTGACTAAGATGATGCCTTCGGGGCGCGCGATCATCAGCTTGAGTAGCATCAAATCGTTTTCTTCTAAGCCCAAATTATCTAAAGGCACCAGACCTTTTTGTCTATCTAAAATACGCAAGACGACATTTTCGCCGTGTGTCGTTGGTTGGGCCGCCGACCGAAAATCGATTTGTCGGCCAGAAAAATTAA
>CAYXJI010000300.1:0-4987 GCA_964465175.1 uncultured Burkholderiaceae bacterium
TTTGCAATAGAGACAAGCTGTGCGAGCGCATTTGCGCTTAGATACATTTTCTCGTCATTCTGCTGCGTAGTGGAGAATTAGAAAATCCCCCCAACGCCGAGACGCCGAGACGCCGAGAAAGTGAAAGGAGAGGAAGCATAAGTTCTCAAGATTAATTGACCTCAAAGCTTCCTCTGCGCACCGCTGCGTCTCAGTGTTGAGAGCTTTTGACTTTAGATGCGAACAAAGAATTAGCTCGCTTTCAGTACCACCCGAGAAAAACGCTCAAGCACTGGCGCACCGAATCTTTGCACCAATAAACCAGCAAAAATCAATGCGATCGCGATCCATTTATGGGTCGGCAATTGTTCATTAAAGATCACCATAGAACCCAAAATCCCAAACACCGGCACGAACAAAGAAATCGGCGCTACGCTAGAGACTGGATACTTACGCATAAAATGATTCCACACCGAATAGCCAAACAAAGTCGTCGGATAAACTTGAAAAATAATCGAGCCTATCGCCTTGGCATCAATCGCCATTAAAGACATTTTGATCGCCTCTGTCCCTGACAACACATACGATAGGATTAGCAAGGGCAAGGGCGCGAACAAACTAGACCAAATCAAGAATCCAAACATTTCTGTGGTTTGAGATTTTTTCACAATCACATTCGAAACCGCCCAACCCAAAGCGCCCGCTAACATCAATGACATGCCGAATACACTACTGCTGCCTTCTGCAAAATGAAAAATCACATAGATGCCAGCAAAAGAAATCGCCGTTCCTACAATCAACGTGGTCTGTAATTTTTCTTTAAAAAAGAAGACCCCTAAAGCCATCGTCATAAACACCGACGTTTGGGTCAAGATCGATGCGACGCCGGCGGACACACCTTGTTGAATTCCTGCATAAATTAATCCCCACTGTAAGGCGCCAAATACCACACCATAGCCGATCAAATAAGACCAGGCGATGCGCGGACGGCGAATGAAAAATATCGCGGGTATCGCACACAAAAAAAATCGCAGGCCCGCTAAAAGGTAGGGATCGACATGTAGTAATCCTATTTTGATCAAGGAAAAATTCAATCCCCAAATCGCAGTCACACAGACCAATAAAAGAAAATCTCTGCTAGCCATAGAACGCTGCCTTTTCAAAAAATGCGATTCAACGCCTGAATTCAAAACCATAAACGCGCGCTGCAAACCGTGCCACTACCTGACAAAGCCGCATTGTGGCGAAGCTTGCGCGCGATGAAAAGCGCGGTTTTCACACACTCAATATGCAAAAATCGCAAACAGAATAGGCGTGTTTACTGCGCAAAATAGCTTATGATCAGGAGCTGATTTTTTAAACCGAGTTTCATTATGCGCAAACGTCTACCACCTCTATTTGCCTTACAAGTCTTTGAAGCCGCCGCACGCCATGGCAAATTTAATCTAGCGGCGCGCGAACTAGCATTGACGCAAAGTGTGGTCAGCCGTCAAGTCAAGCAATTAGAAGTTTGGTCAGGCTTATGTCTGTTTTCGCGCCATGGGCCTAGAGTCGAGCTCACCAAAGAAGGCCAAGACTTGCTAGGCCGCCTTAATGCGCCCTTGAATGCGCTACATGCTGCCGTGTATTCGAATGCGGAGATCGAGCAAAAAACCTTGCAAATCAATACTTTGGCCTCTGCCGCGCTGACACTCCTATTGCCTCAGTTAGCGCAGTTCAGACTAGCGCATCCCGATATTCGCATTAGCATGCAAGCAGATTACGCATTGACCAGTTTGCCACCGCAATTAGCCACGGTCGCAATTCGTTTTACCGGCCGCCCCGATCCCAGCCTGCAATCGCACCTCTTGATCAATGATCGCTTGGTGGTGGTTGGCACACCAGCGCTAGTCAAAAAACTGGGTAAAAATCCTGCCAAATGGCCCGCCGCACAACTGCTACGACACACCTATATGGATTGGTCGGTGTGGACTAGCTCGCAAGACTTAGCGACACCACTTGAGGTCGATGGATTAGAATTTAATGATGCCGTCATTCTCTTAGACGCTGCTAAGCGTGGACTGGGCTTAGGCATCTCGCGACTCTCCGTGGCGTGGGAGAGTTTAGAGAAAGGCGAACTGGTGCTGGCATCGCCCCATGTTTGTAGCTCGCCCCTAAATTTTTTCTGATGTATCGTTTTGACTGTGCCGACAATCCAGCCATTCGCACATTTACCGATTGGGTAATCGAGGCTACCAAAATCTGGGAAAAACGCTTACAGCAGTATGGTAAAAAATCCGAAAGAAAAGTCTCAAAGAGCAGCAACAAAAACTAAACACGGTCTAAGGAAAATAACATGGCTCATTCGCTCGATTACAGCAACGAAGACTTTCAATCTCTACTAAAAAAAACTACCGATCTCGTATTGGAGCTATATGCCAAACTCGATCAGCAAAAAGGCTTTCATGCGTTTGAACAAAAAGAAGTCGCGTCTTGGTTCGACGAGCCACTCCCATTAACTGGTAGCGATGCACTCGACTTATTGCAAGTGGTCAAAGAACGTGTAATCGACACGGCCACCGGCAATCTCGGCACGAACATGTATGCTTATGTCATGGCCGGAGGTAATCAAATTTCGACTATCGCTGATTTTCTTGCATCAAGCATTAATCAAAATGCGACGAAATGGCATCTCGGACCAGCCATGACCGAAATTGAAAAACGCGTGGTGTCATGGACTGCAGAAATGGTTGGCTACACACCGGAGGCAGGCGGCGTCATGGTCAGCGGTGGCTCAGCCGCGACACTAACAGGCTTAACGGTGGCGAGAAATATCTTTTTCCGACAATATCATGTGAACAAAAACGGCTTGTTTGGCATGAAGCCATTCACCGTCTATTGCAGCAAAGAGACGCATAGCAGCACCGATAAAAGTGTGTCTTTACTCGGCATAGGAACGAACAATTTGCGCAAGATTGCAACCGATGCTGATTTCAAAATTGATCTCGTTGCATTAGACCAGCAAATCATTTCTGACATCGCAGCTGGCTTCACACCGTTCTGCATAGTTGGCAATGCGGGCACCGTGAATACGGGTGCGATTGATGATTTGACGGCACTTTCACGAATCGCAAAACAGCATGGCATGTGGCTACATGTCGATGGGGCATATGGTGGTCTCGTATCATCCCTGCCTGAACTAAAAGAGAAATATGCTGGCATGGAGCTGGCCGATTCCATTGCGCTCGATTTTCATAAATGGTTGTATCAACCATTTGAGATCGGCTGTACTTTGGTGCGAAACTGGGATGTGTTACGCGAGTCTTATTTTAAACAAGCCGATTATCTCGACACCTCATTAGAAGCAAAGAGCGACCGTTTGGAATTTAACGAACACTACTTCCAATTGTCCCGTAACGCTAAGGCGTTCAAAGTATGGATGTCTTTAAAGGCCTACGGCTTTACCAAGATTCAGGCGATGATGCAAAAAGATTTGGACTTAACTCGATATCTGGAGCGCCAAGTCACAGCAGCAAGCGATTTTGAATTGAAATCCAATAGCGATTTGGCGATTGCCTGCTTCCGCTATATCGGCCACAATTTAAGTGCAGAAAAAGTCATTGAGATCAATCAAAATTTGATTCCGGCATTGGAAAATGACGGACGCGTATTCATCACAGGCACGCGTCTCAATGGCGAATTTGTCCTACGTGCCTGCATTATTAATCATCGCAAGACTGAGGCATCGATTGATTATTTATTGAATGTGATACGCGAAGTGGCGACAACATTGACTTAATTTTCTCCGCAAACGCCGTAAGGAATTAACAGCGTTTGCAATAACTCACGGAACTTAGCGATGGCTACCATACAAATACGTGATGCACTAAGCAGTGATGCCAAGGCAATCTGCGCAATCTATAACCCCTATATTGCAAACACGACCATCAGCTTTGAAGAAGCGCCCGTCTCTATCGAGGAAATGGAGCAGAGAATCCGAGACAACACACGCAGCTTACCTTGGTTGCTTGCTTATGATGGAGATGACATTCTCGGTTACGCTTACGCGACTGCTTGGCGCGCCCGCAGTGCCTACAAATCATCGGTTGAAACCACCGTGTATATCAGCGATCAACATGCACGAAAAGGTTTAGGATCGCTATTGTATCGAGAGCTGATACAGCAACTACGCGAGCGTCAAATTCATTGCGCTATCGGAGGCATTGCGCAACCCAATATCGCCAGTACAGCATTGCATCAAGCCTTAGGATTCGAAAAAGTTGCTGAATTTAAAGAAGTTGGTTACAAATTCGATCGCTGGATCAATGTCGCTTATTGGGAGCTCTTATTATAGTTAATCCGGCACAATCGCTGTCACTTCAATTTCCACTCGCGCCCTATCTTCGATCAGGCCTGCGACCTGCACCGCCGCCATCGCTGGAAAATGTTTACCGATTACATCACGATAGGCCGCACCTATGTCTTTATAGGCGGCGACATATTCTTTTTTGTCGATCACATACCAAGTCATGCGCACGATATGCTCAGGCTTAGCACCAGCTTCTGCCAAGACTTCGACAATATTTTTTAATGCCTGTCGCGTTTGCCCCGCAATATCATCGCAGTGAAATTGTTCTTGACCGTCCCAGCCTATCATGCCACCTACGCAAATCGTCGTGCCCTTAGCGGCCACGCCATTGGAATAACCGCGTGGTCTGACCCAGCCTGGTGGTTGTAAGAAGTCCATGGTATTTCCTTTCATTTTTTTGTTTTTGCTTGGTGAGACTACGCCACCAGATATTTTTGCATTTGTTCGCGTAGTGCGGCAGGTAGTGCAATCGCTTTGCGCTCTTTGACCTGTGCCATCACCAACACGAGCTTGGCTTGGAGTCGCACGTCTTGTTCTGGTCCCAGCATACAAATTGCTACTGTGAGCGATGCGCGTCCAAGTTTCATAACACGTAACTCAGCAATCAGTTCGTCACCCATCACGCTGGTTTTGACAAAGTCCGTTTCTATATGCACGGTC
>CAYXJI010000301.1:0-4974 GCA_964465175.1 uncultured Burkholderiaceae bacterium
CGCCACCTTCCATACCGGCTTTATTCGCTGCAATTAGTAGATCGACTTTTTCTTGAATCGGCACCACGCGCCAATCTTTCTTAATCGGCGTCGCCCAACTCACTTCGCCCACGCCTTTTACTGCGGCCAACTGCAACGGTGCGGTTTGTAATTTGCTATTCGCTTTTGAAATCGCAACGGCTTGACGCGCGGCGGCGGCCACGCTATCTGGCGACATATCATTGGTGGCAGCAAAACCATAAGCACCATTGGCGACGACACGGATACCGACGCCAGCGGACTCAGTATTGGCGACATTTTCGACATTCAAATCACGGGTAGAGATGAATTGATTTAAATAGCGCCCTATGCGCACGTCACAATAACTCGCGCCTGCACTGGTTGCGGCATTCAAGGCGGTATCTGCCAAGCTTTTGCGAAATTGATTGGATACGGGTTTTAATAATTCCTCGACTTCAATTGCCCGAGCAAAAGCGGGCATGGCGGGAATCAATAAACCACCGAGCGCAGCGCCCCCGAAATGAAGAAAATCACGTCTTTGCATTTTGTCTCCTGAATTATTAATTGGAATGAATGAGAGTTTTGGCTTCAATTGCTTCTGTTGGATGAAGAACTGGAAGGTCGTACTTGACTACGCCTGAATTACTGAGACCGTTTACTGTGAAACAAAAGAGATAGGACTTGGGGCGCGGGAATAAGTTCCGCGGCCTGTTTGGAAAAACGAATTCTCAGGGGCGGCAAGACCTTCATAAACCAACTCGGCTTATGATGGTCTTGCCATAGAATTAATCTTGCAATGCGTGGTAGGCCTGTCGAGCGAAGGATTCGAACTGCGCCAAGGGTAGTGGTTTACTGTAAAGATAGCCTTGATAAGCGCGGCAGCCTTGCTCTTGCAAAAAGGCTTTTTGGGCTAGGGTTTCTACCCCCTCGGCGACCACGCTCAGCCCTAAACTGTCCGCCAGCACAATCACCATTTTAGAAATCGCCGCATCATTCGGGTCGATCAAGATATCCCGCACGAAGCTCTGATCAATTTTTAATTGATCCAAAGGCAAACGTTTCAAATAAGACAGCGAGGAATAGCCGGTACCAAAATCGTCGAGCGAAAAACTGACGCCGCGTTTTTTTAAATGCGTCATCTTATCGATCACATCTTCGATATTCGAGATAGAAAATCCTTCGGTCAATTCTAATTTGAGGCGACGTGGATTAGCGCCCGTCATCTCCAGCACATCGACCACTTGATCGACAAAATTTTGATGATGAAATTGGCTAGGACTAACATTCACCGCGATCGTCAAATCGGCCAACTCAGGCTGACTCGCCCAATGGGCTAATTGGTGCGCCGCCTTATTTAGGACCCAATAACCGAGAATGGCGATGAGGCCGGTGTCCTCGGCGATTGGAATAAATTCTACTGGAGAAATCATGCCACGCAAAGGATGACGCCAGCGGATCAACACTTCGGCGGCAAACAGTCGCCCTTCGTCGTTAAACTGCGCTTGGTAATACAACTCAAACTGCTCATTCAACATCGCATCGCGCAAATCTTCTTCCAACTCGGCGCGTTGGGTAACCATGGCTTGCATCTTGGGATCGAAGAATCGTATGGTATTGCGCCCCGCCGCTTTGGACTGATACATGGCGAGATCAGCACGTTTTAATGGCTCGGAAATCGTCTCTACTCGCTCACCAAATAAGGTAATGCCGATACTTGGCGAACTATGATGTTCATTCACTCCCAGCCAATAGGTTTGGTTCAATTCGGAGAGAATTTTGATCGCGACGGTTTCGGCATGATTGGCAGCATCGAAAGCATGCTCATCGAGATTTTCTAGCATGACGACAAACTCATCGCCACCTAAACGCGCCACCGTATCACCTTCACGCGTACAGCGCGTCAAGCGTTCCGCCACCTGCTGCAACAACCTATCGCCCTGATCATGTCCCAAGGTGTCATTCAAAGTTTTAAAATTATCCAAGTCAATAAACAACAAAGCGCCTTTACGTTGGTGACGATTACTCGATGCCAACGCTTGCTCAAGACGATCCAAGAGTAGACGTCGATTCGGTAATTGGGTGAGCGGGTCATAAAATGCGAGACTGCGAATCTCATCTTCGGCCGATTTGCGTAAAGTGATGTCATTAAACGTACCGACATAGTGCGTGATCACAGCTTGTTCATCCGTCACGCTAGAGATATTCACCCAAGCAGGGAAGTGCTCAGCATTTTTGCGCCGGTCAAACACTTCACCTTGCCAAGAACCACGTTCTTGGATACTGCTGAGCATCGCGCGATAGGTATCTTCGCTTTTGAACTGCTCGCTTAAAAAACGCGGCGGCGTACCCACCAGATCATCCGAGCTAAAGCCCGTGATTTGATTAAACGATTGATTGGTGCGCAGGATGTTCCAGTTGGCATCGGTAACGAACATGCCTTCTTGCGACTCAAAGGCCGTGGCAGCAATGCGCTGTGACTCGGCGTTACGCTTGGATTCGGTAATGTCATGCCAAGCCACATACACGGAAGGCGCACCGTCAAAATCGATCAGAGCCGCTTGCGCCATGACATCAATCGCAGTGCCGTCGAGCTTTAAAAACTTCACTTCAAAATTTTGATCACGCCCACCAAAGTCGTTGAGGGCTTTGATCCGGGTATTGAGAATTTGATGACTATCAGCATGCATATGGTCGCGAATAGAACGCCCGATTAACTGCTCCGCCGTCTCCGCACCCAGCATCCGAATCGCAGAGGCATTGACATAGACTAGGCGACCTTTTCTATGCACATTAATGCCTTCGGGCGACCATTCGACTAGGGTTCTATGTCGCTCTTCACTGACATGCAATGCCTCTTCCACACGTTTGCGAGCCGAGATATCACGCACACTGGCTTGGATCAAAACTCTATCATCGAGCTCAACGCGGTTCAGCAACACTTCGGCATCGAAGCACTCGCCATTGTCTAAGCGGCGATGTATCCACTCAAAACTATGCTGTCCGTGATCGCGTGCAAAAAAAATGTAGTCGCGTGCCAAGCTCCCTGAGCTGATGCCATTTTTTTGGAAAGGTGGCGATAAATTCGAAGGCTTGTGTTGCAACAAATCTTCTCGACTCTGCGCCCCAAACAGACTGATCGCAGCAGGATTGCAGTCCATCATATTCTCTTCGTCCATGACCATCACGGCGTTCGCAGTTGCATTGAACAAAGTCAAATGGCGCGCCGCTGACCATGCCAGCTCTTGGCTACGGTGGGCAATCGTGGCTTCTAAGAATTTTTGCGCGTTCTGTATGGCATCGGCCATGCCATTAAATGCTTCCGATAAAACACGAATTTCACGCGTCTCTGAGGCGGCCACAGGGACCCGTACCGCCAAAGCCCCCTGTCCTAGCTGTTTGGCAACATCGGCCAATAAGCCTAAAGGACGAGTCAAACGGCGTGCCGCGATATAAATAAAATTCAAGGCTAACAAGGTGATCAAGGCACCTGCCACCAGCAAAAAATTAAATCCTTCCAAGGTGCCCGACAATACTTCACGCTTGCGTACACTGTGCACCACGCTCCAATTTTCTTGCGCCCCCAAAATCAACTGTCGGTGCGCCACGATAAATTCTTCACCGTTTGGACTGTTCTGTAGAAAAACTTTTTCTTTCGCAAGCTGCTGCAAACTAGGCGCGAACTGATGTTCCGCTAACGACGTTTGCGGGAAACGCATCAGTAATCGAGCTTGTCCATCGAATAGGATGGTACTGTCGCTAGGATGATGCAGACCCGTCGCCAAAGCAATGTCGGTACTGACCAATTTTTGCCAATTCAGTACACCGACCAGCCACAACTTCGTTGGCAACTTTGGCGCGCTGGCGCTTAGCTTGGCGTGCGTGGCATACAATGAAGTCGAAGTCATCGAATCTGCTTGCGCTGCAGGCAGCAGCTCACGGATCACGATGAGGTCGCGCAAGCCGTCCGCACGCAGCCAACTACTGATCCGATACGAGGTACCAGATTGCCGCAATTGACTGGCAAATTCCGTATCGATCAAGCGCGTATTCAAGTCTGCAACTTGGCTACTGGCATAGATGCTAGATTGTTCGCCGTCCAGCAATAATAGCTTGGTGAACCGTTGCGAATATGCGCGATTCTGGCGCTGCAATAAGGTCTGCAGGCTAGCCGATAGTTGCAGGGGATCGCGCAGCAGGGATAACTTCAACTCAGCGCCTTCTGCCAGCAATAAAGTATCGCCGCTCGCTTCCAATAATTCGCGGGCTATCCTATCGCGCTGCAGATCAACTTTGACGCTGAGCATTTGTAGCGCGGCATCGAGTCGTTGCTGACTGGCGCCGACCAAGCCCAAGGCACTCCAGCCAAAATACCAAAGAACGAAGAGAATACCCAGCGAGGCAATCAGCAGCGCCGCAAAGTATCCCGTCATTCGATTGGAAAATGATGCAAACATGAACGTCGTTTCTGCTTAGTATTTAGAAAAACTCCTGTTTCAGCGCGGCATGTTGGGCGGCTTGCAAGCGTGGTCCAAACTGGGTGACGACCTTGGCTGCAGCAAGATTGGCAAAAGCGGCAGCGCGGCTAAAAGCTTCACCCTGTGCCAAGGCAAACAAGAAAGCACCGGCAAACATATCGCCGGCGCCGTTGGTGTCGATCGGCGTCACTTTAGGTGCTGGCACTTGTATCAATTGTTCACCATCAAACACCACCGCCCCGTCGGCGCCACAAGTAATCGCGAATCGCTTTGCATAGCGGCGCAAGCCCTGACAGGCCAGGTCAAAGTCTTCGGTCTGAATAAAACCCAAAGCTTCGTCACGGTTACAAAAAATTAAATCGGCTTGCGTGCCTATCATTTCGATTAAGCCATCGCGGAAAAACTGCACCATCGCAGGATCAGACAGGCTCAATGCGACTTGGGTTCCGTGTTGCTGGGCATGCTCACGCAATTGTATCGCCGCCGCGCGTCCGGTCGG
>CAYXJI010000302.1:0-4963 GCA_964465175.1 uncultured Burkholderiaceae bacterium
GTTCTTTTATATATGCAGCCTTTTGTTAGCTTTTGCCGCACAAGTGCGCGCAGCAGATGCGACTTTGTGCCTTGATCGCCCAATTCGGTTCTCGCAATTTGAATACGGGCTTCACTACAGCTCTGGCTATGGAGGTATTGATGAGGATCTCCAAAAAGAAATGGCGCGCCGTAGTGGTTGTCGCTTTGAGGTCAACGTACGCCCACGCGCACGAATCTGGTACGAATTAAAAGAAGGCGCCACGGACATGGCAGGCGCAGGTACCCAAACACCAGAACGCGACCAATTTGCTTGGTTTGTTCCTTACGCAGCGCTCGATTGGGTCGTGGTGCTTGGCCCCAACGTACCCAAAAACCTGCACTCCTTCGACCAATTCATGGCCAATAAACAGCTTACGCTTGGCAGCGTTCGGAGCTACCGCTACAGCCCGTTTTACGATCGGTATGTCGATCAACTCATCGCCACAGGTCGCTATACGGAAATGGGAGAACCAGAACTGCTTTATCGTATGTTTGCAGCCAATCGATTTGATGCATTGATAGAAACACCAGCACTTTACCTTTACTACGTCAATGTAAAAAAACAAGCTATGCCAACACGCAGGGAACAATGGGACCCAACTGGCGCAATGCCCGCAAGCCTTGTCATATCCGAGCGCAACTTCAGCGAATCACAAGAAAAAAAATGGCGTGCGCTGGTTGCTGAGATTTTGGCAGATGGCACTATGGACAAAATTTTGATCAAACATTTGGGAAATGAATATGGTCCCAAAACACGCTACAAACCAGCCACAAAAGAGCGAAAGTAGCAGTAATCATTCGCACATTAAAACGCGATAAGACACACTTAAGCTCTGATCAAAAGTATCCCCAATCCATATCAACAACAAACAGTGAGACCTCTGCACAAGCGTAGCGAGCGGCCGAAGTTTGGATCGAGAAGCGGATCTGTGCTAGGGCACAACATGTTCAAGGTATTGTGAGGAAACGTAAGGTGAGGAACGCTACCTTCAACGGCACGCAGCTCATTATCCGCAATAATGTAGGCCTTATCGAACTGCGTGTCGGTAACCACATGGTGATCACTTTCGTCAAGCTTGGCTGAGTAATCCACATAAGAAAAAGCTGGCAAAACAGCTGCCCCACGCGGAATGGATTCCAGATAAAAAGGGACTATTCGCTACGTTGCCGGCTGTCGGATTAGCATTTTTCTTCACACCATCTTGGGTTCAAAGACGGTCGATCGTTGAGTAAGCTCAAACATAGCCACCAAAAAAACACGATCTAACCTTACTCGTTGAGGCTGTAAAAAAACATCTTTTAGCCTCATACAATAGTCAGCTATCAAACGGGCTGAAACGTTAATGCTAGATCATCCAACACCTCTTATCATCATGGCTCGTTACAAACCTCAACAACGTCATAGCTTGTTACTGCCCGTAGTGCTTTCTGAGCAAATTGTCCCTGGCAGTTTTGCATTTGCTCTGGACTATTTGGTTGAACATGAATTAGACCTCAAGCCTATGGACGCGCAATTCAACAATGATGAAGTTGGTGCTAGTGCCTACGATCCTCGCGTCATGCTAAAAATAGTGCTGCTGGCCTATAGCCAAGGCATGATTTCCAGTCGTACTGTCGAACAGGCTTGTGTACGTAACGTTCAGTTTATCGCCCTTAGTGGCGATGCTCAACCTAGCCATGCACATATTGCTAAGTTTGTCAGTCGCATGGGCGAGCAAATCAAGCCGTTATTTGCACAAGTGCTCATGACCTGTGATGCTCAAGGTTTAATTGGCCGTGAGATGTTCGCTATCGATGGCGTAAAATTGTCGAGCAACGCTAACAAAGAGCGCAGTGGCACACACGACGAACTGCGGCATCGTGCAGACCGCTTGGATCGTGCTGCTGATAAAATTATCGCGTTGCATCAGAGTCAGGATAAAAATCAAGACACTCCTTTGGACGAACACTGCGCCGAGAACACCTTGTCATCGAAACGTCAAGCACGCACCGACGCCCTGCGTAAAGAAGCTGCGCGCACCCGTGAATTTCTGGCGTCTACACCAAAGCGTTTGAACAAAAAAGGGCAGGAGCTCAAAACCAACATCACAGATCCTGACAGCGCCAAAATGGCGACCAGCAAAGGTGTGATTCAGGGCTATGCCGCCCAAGCTGCGGTCGATAGCGCACACCAAATCATCTTAGCCGCGGAAGTGATTGGTTCAGGCTCTGAACAAACAATGCTATTGCCGATGATTCAGCAAACTGCGCCTTACCGCCAAGAGCACACCCTCGTTACAGCCGACGCGGGTTAACATAGTGACGCCAACGTAACGCAACTCATGGAGCAAGGAATTGCCGCGCTGATTGCAGACCCGCAAATGCGCAAGCGAGATGAACGAATGCTTGGGCAAGACAAATACAAACTTAAAGCGGATCCACTGCATGACAAACAAGCCGGATCGAAAGACAAGATCATTCAACTGTATAAACCGCAGGACTTCAAGTTTAATAGCGACAATACTAGCACTTGCCCCGCAGGGAAAACTTTACACAGTTCGGGCACGACACATACAACAGGACGCGGTCACGCTTACAAGCTCTATACCGCAAAGTCAGACGATTGCCAACATTGTCTACTACGTGCGAAGTGTCTGAAGAGTACGAACAGCAAAGGCGCGCGCCAAGTTACTCAATTTGCACCCAAAGTCATTAATAGTAACAACCCGAGTGAACGCATACGTCAGGCGATTGATTCAGACAAAGGACGCCAACTCTATAGTCAACGCATAGGTACTGTAGAGCCTGTGTTCGCGAATATTCGCCACAACAAACGACTGCATCGTTTGAATCTACGCGGCATCACTAAAGTGAATACGCAGTGGATCCTCTACTGCATGGTACATAACATTAAAAAACTGGCCAAGAGCGACTTAGGAAGCAAACGCGGCAGATACAAACAATGAACAAAAAGAGAGCGCAATGTACGCTCAAACGCTTATTTTGGCGGTCGATTCAAAATTGATCGAAGAAGGCTGCTTGTTTTTACCTAGATTTACTGGCAAAGACTCTGCCTGTCGAGAAAACTGATTTTTTTACAGCTTCGTTATACCTTCCCACTTAATGACTTAAAAGTTAAAGGAAACCGACGCTTAAATTCTTCCCATTCAGGAAACGCCGCGAAGCCACCATACTCGTGTCCTGCAGTCAGGAATGTTAGCAAGGTCTCTGATTCGGTCTTGTTCAGTTTGGAAATCATTCCATTAAAAGCTGGATCGCCAAATTTGATAAGAACTTGAACCAAAGTTTTACCATGGTCGTAGGCTCCTTCGCCATCACAACGTGCGTTAATTAAGTACCTTAGAGCCTCTGGATCTTGATCGCTAAGTAACGATCTTAAATGTCTATGATATTCATACTTTTCAGTGATACTTTGCAGAGAAACCGCCGTTTCACTAACGTCAATTCCCTCGATAGGGCGAAACACGTAAAAGAGGTGCATCGCAAAACCTACAAACATCAGGACAAGGAGAAAAGCTATCTTCTTCATGAGGTATAACGCTTAGTTGAACGGAACAGCGCATGACGCACGCTAACCGCAGATCAGGTAATTGAAAAAATGTAGAACTTCGGAACGCGACTACGCACTGCGTCCGTCTCGAGCGTCACGTTAAATTTCATTTCCACTTGAGATTCAACTTACGATGTGATGCTGCGCAATCACGAAGATATAGATTGATAAGGCTTTGATATGGAATGCCGATGCCTTCTGAAATAGACTTGAAGTAATTAATACTTTCCTCATCAAGTCGGATAGTGATTTGCTTTTTGAGTTGTGAAGCGTAGGGATTTTTGGTTGCTTTCGAAAAATCGTATTCGTCTCTCATGATTTCACCTTCGGTAAGAAGCGGCTTCGTGACGGCTAGCCTTCCGTGCGGAAATTATCCGAATAATGCTTTCGTCTGTACGGTAACAATGACATACAACCAAAAGACGCATGCTTGAGCTATAGCCCAAAAGAATGAATCGATCCTCATCTTCCGAATGATTGGGGTCAGCAATTAATTTCGCACGCTCATCAGAAAACGCGGACTAAGCTTCTTCAAAGCTAACCCCGTGTTTCTTTAAATTTATAGTGGCTTTAGACTTGTCCCACTCAAAGCTAAGATCGTTCATAAGCACAATATAACTACACTGTAGTTACAAGTCAAGAACTGAGTTTTTGAAATCTAACGCCGAAATAACTGGCGCGAAGCGTCCCAGTCGATTGTCAAGTTAAGCATATTTGAACTCAAATTTATGAATCTGCTTCAAATCTACCCTTTGTTTTGCATCCCATAAATCATAATGATCCTGCATCATTAACCAACTCTCGGGAGATCGCCCAAGCACTTTCGAAAGGCGAAGTGCCATTTCAGGGCTGATGCCGCTAGCTTCATTCAAGATTCTGTTGAGCGTTGACGCTGCAACGCCAAGTCTATCGGCAAGTTCTCTGCCGCTAATCTCGTTCGGTTCTAAGTATACATTTTGAATAAATGATCCTGGATGCGGTGGATTGTGCATAGCCATCAATGATAATCCTCATAATCTAAAATATGCGCGTTACCTTGTTCAAACTCAAAAGTAATCCGCCAATTGCCATTGACCCAAATTGACCAACGACCATGACTAGCTCCCTTTAACGCGTGAAGTCGAAAGCCTGGAATATCCATGTCTTCAATAGTTTGCGCAGTATCAAGCGCAATCAATTGCATTTTCAGTCGCTTAGCATGCGCTGGCTGAATGCCGCCCAAACTACCAGACTCATAGTATTTTCGCAGACCCTTGTGACGGAACGATATAATCATTGCCCAATAATAGCGCATTGCGCGCCACGCAACAAGTGTCAATTTAGAGGAATTTCTGGTGCTTAACGAGGCTGTATAAAAACCCCAATTCGCAAGCGTAACGCGAGCGGTGTGGTG
>CAYXJI010000303.1:0-4960 GCA_964465175.1 uncultured Burkholderiaceae bacterium
AGAATCAAGGCGGCTTGACTGAACTCACTCGAACACGGGTGTTCGAGGTCGCAAATCAAATGGGCTATGAACTGAGCCACTTGAAATCGGGACGGATACGGCGCGTCGCCTTCCTACTACATAAACAGCACAATACCTTGTCTTCCAGTCCCTTCTATTCGCCTGTGCTGCATGGTGCTGAGAGCGCCTGTCGTAAGGAAGGAATTGCTTTATCATTTGTCGCGGTTGGGCCTGCCGAGCCTGTGATGGAGCAGATACGCTTACATCAGCCGGATGCGATTTTGTGCGCTGGATTTTTCGAACCGGAATTACTGCATGCGATTCGCGCCTCATCCAAGCCCATCGTCTTAGTCGACATGCAGCAAGAAGGGTTTACTTCGGTCAATCCGGACAATCGCTTAGGGGGTTATTTGGCGACCCGCCATTTAATCCAAGTGGGGCGTAAGCGCATTGCGATGATGAGTGGCCCCTCCGCGCATTTTAGTATTCAAGAGCGTATGCATGGTTTTCGCAAGGCCTTGTTTGACGCAAAAATGCTGGCGAATCCAGAATTAGAAATCACGATTCCGCATCAAGCGGATGAGGAACGTAGCGTCAAGCAAGCCATGCATAGTTTGCTGGCAAAGTCGCACGCCCCCGATGCGGTGTTCTGCTACAACGACAATACCGCATTGAGTGCGATGGCGGCCTGCCTAGAAGTAGGCCTCAAAGTACCGCATGATGTGGCCTTTGTTGGCTTTGATAATATCAGCGCCGCAGCGCGCGCGATCCCGCCACTGAGCAGTATTCACGTCGATAAAGAAGCCTTGGGCGCAATGGGGATAGAGTTATTATTACGCAAGCAAAACGGCGAAGCCTTACAAAAAACCTTGGCCGTACAACTGATAGAACGCGAAAGCAGCACCGACGACCTGCCGCCATTACGGCGCGGCGCTTGGTCTTAGTTTTCCAAAGATAGCAAACGTGCCGGTTTTACCGGCACGCTTAAATACTCTGGTTTTGCGATGTAGATTATTTTTTCGTTGGCACTAATCGCAAAGGATGCGCCTCAGTATTAAAAGTCACTTGATCAAAATCCAAGGCGGATTTTGGTGCGAACAGTAAATAAAAATACTTGAACGTTTCGGCGAATACAAAGCTTTCCATGGAATCCTCTTTCACCTTAGTACGCACATCTTTCAGGGCGGCATAACCATTTTTGTGCTTACAGTGTCGCATAAAATCGGCAAACATTTCTTTTCCCATGGCGCGGTATTTACTGTCGCCTGTCGCATGATGAAGATAGTAAGCGGATTCGATAATCTCGGGACGTAAAGCGTAAGTGCCGTCGCGCACTTGCATGCTTTGATAGTCGATAGTCTCAGGCTCTATACCGTGCAAACGCCACATCGCCATTCCCGAATCTTGTAATTGCTGCGCGCGTTTCAGATCGCCGCCTAACACCAAGAGTGCCGGCATAAAGGCATCGAGTGCGCCGTAGTTACTGCCGGTACGTTTGCCCGTGTGCATATCGACTTGACCGTACCACAACTGACCGCGCACTTGTTCGGCGACATACTGGTTCAAACCAGCAATACTGGTGTCCCACATGGCTTTGCAATCAGTGTCGCCAAACAGTCGATAGCATTTATAAAGATACTCATAGTAAGAATCGATGCCGCCTCGAATATGCGCAGTAGTATCGGTCCAAACACCGGTTTCGACATTGATACCAGAGCCAACTAATCCTAGTTTAGAGGCATGTTGAAAAGTCGCAACTAGGGCTTTTTTTGCTTTCTCGTAGTAGATAGGATCGCCAGTCATTTTGGACAGCATGCCAAATTCCAAGAGCAAGGTGCCAGTCTCTGCAGGATTGCTTACAACACCCTTAACCTTACCTGTTTTGAGATTAACGTGAGTGTAAGGAAGGCCTGTTGGGCTATTAAATACGGGTAATAAGCGACGCCCTAAATCTTGTGCCAAATGCAGTAGTCGGACATCATCGGTGAGTTGATAGGCCGAGAGTAAGCCACCCAAAAGACGAATGGTAATTTCGAAATTTTGCACATCGAGGTCTTGATCGAAATTGAGTTTTTTCGCTATCAGTTCTTGCGCCTCTTTAGCCTCTTTTTTCAAGCCCATGATGAGCAAAGTATCTAAGGCATCGACCGGTGTCATCAGTAAAGAGGAGCCATACCAATCATGCGGTGTTGCACTCAAAGGCTTCACTGCGTCATGTCCCCAGGCGTAGCCTTTGTAGGCTTTCCAAGCGTGTTGCGTTTCTCGCTTGACTTGGCGCGCCATGCTACGCGCTTCGAGCTCACTCATGCCTTCAACCTTGCCTTGTTGCGCGATGGAGGGACGCGCAACGGCAGAATGCGCAACGGAGGTGCTCGCATTTAGCAAGGTAGCGAGGATGGCGCAGCTCGCTAGCGTCTTAATTATTTTCGTAAAATTCATGTTTGCCTCATATTTTAATTTATCTTATTTTGCACAGCCCCTGCCAACTAAAGTTGCTAGGGGCTTGCACTGTCAGCGGGTGCGATTCAACCCAGAATTTCCATTAGGCGCACCTGCGGTGTTATTAGTGTGCTGATGGCGCATTTTCGGCTATTTTTGCTACGCTTCGTTGCTAACGGTTCGCTAATAGCGCGCTATTAGCGCCTCATTCGCATCAAAACACGCTCGAAAAGGGCATCCGTCTTCATCGCCAATCCTTATGGAAATTCTGGGTTAAAGAATAGATCGAGTGTCTATCTTAGGACGCTAGCGGCGGGCATGTAAATTCAATTAAGGGATATTTGCGGTGTTTATTTGGTTTACTAAACAAGGCATCGCGGCAACAGTGGTGACATAGATTTTGCGCTCACCACGCTACACACCTAGGTGGATTTGCTCACGCTGTGGGGACGTCAGCGCACTGTGCGCTAACCACCTCAGGTACGGGCGCGTCAAGTGCCGCGCAGACACTACGCAATAGATCGGCACCGTCACTGCCTAAGGGCTCGGCACTCGCCTTTAACATTAGACGAATCACGAAAGGCTTGGCCAAGGGGGCGAGTTGTTGAAATTTATCAAGCGCCTGCTTCACCGCAAAAAAATCTAAGCGCTCACGTGCAACAAACTGCGTCGCGCTCAATCCTAAGTCCGGCATACTTTGGGCTGCCCGTAGATAGGCTGCAGGTGCTTGGTCGGCAGCAAATTCTGTGGTCGCCATCAAGGAGATCAGCAATCCTGTTTCGGCTTTCAATGCCGACAAATTAGGGTATTTCACGCTGAAGTCACGTCCGGCATTGGCACTGAGTCGGCGTTGCAGCAGCGTTTGCAATACAAACTCGGCTTGCGTCACCACTTGATCGGCCGCAATCAATCTTGCCACGACACCCAATAATTGTTGACGCTGTTCTTGGCTCAAAAATTTTAAGGCGGGCATCGCCAAATCCAGTATGGGCAGTCGCATACTAGGCGACAAAGTCTCGACCGCTTCCAACAACAGACTCGCGAGCGCGCACTGTTGCGGTGCCGCTTGACGCAAGATAGCCAACTGCAAGGCATAGCTAGTCGCATCACTGCGATCTAATAACAAGGCATAGACCAAGGCACAGGCAGCATGCGGATTACGCGCGGCTTGCACGATATCGTCAGGGATTTGTATCGTTGGCGCGCTGGACACAGCTGCCGTCGAAGCTGCCGTCGAAGCTGCCGTCGCAACTCTGGACGACGCTGTGGACAAAGCTGGGGGCGCATTTACAGCTTGCGGCGCCGACGTTTGATAACCAAACTCCGGGTGAAATGCGGCGGGAGATAATTGTGAAATTTGAGACAAATTCGCCTTGGCTGCCGCTTCGCTGATCCCTTGTGCACCAGCAAAACCCATCGTCGCTTGCGGTGCAGCGTGGGTGCCCGCGCCCTCTTCCTCTATTTCGCTCGCATCTAAATAGCCAACATTGCGACCATACAATCGCTGCAAACGCATTTCTATCGGTGGATGTGTCGCGAATAAACCAGACAATAAATTAGGTCGTGCCGCGCCCAAAAACATGTGGGATAACTGTTCGGCATTGTGATGATTGATGCGCGAGCCGCATTTATTTTGACGCGTCAATCCACCTATCTTGCGCAGCGCACCGCCTATGCCATCGGGATTACGGGTAAATTGCACCGCACTCGCATCGGCCAAAAATTCACGTTGGCGAGACACCGCAGACTTAATTAGACGTCCAGCAAAAATGCCGATATAACCAATCACAAACAGAGCCACACCGAATGCCATGAATATCAATTGCAGCGGTGGGCCTTTTTCGTCACGACTACGAAAGCTGCCCGATCTGGCGCCAATATCGAGCATAAAGCGACCAAATTCTGCCAGCATTTGCAGGCCAAATAGCACACCGATGAGTTTCACATTCATGCGCATATCGCCATTCAAAATGTGACTAAATTCGTGTCCGATCACCCCTTGCAATTCATCACGACTAAGGCGCGCCAAGGTCCCGCGCGTGACCGCCACGACGGCTTCGTTTTGATGATAGCCAGCAGCAAAAGCATTGATCGCATCTTCCTCATCCATGATATACACGCGTGGGCAAGCAATGCCCGATGCGAGTGCCATCTCCTCCACGATATTGAGTAAGCGGCGCTCTTGTAAATCACGTGAGTCTGGCACCACCAAACGCCCTCCAGCCATTCTGGCTACCGCATCGCCACCATCTCGGAGACGTGCCATTTCAAATAAGGTGCCACCACCGATGAACAACAGGACAACCGCTGTATTGGTCGCAAAGAACCAGCGCGGATAGAAGTGTGCGCCAGCCAATGGCTGTCCCTTCATCCAAATCCACAGCAAGGCCAAGACAACATTGACTGCGATTACGATCAGGAGCACGGCCAGCGCGAATAAGAAAAGTAATTTCTTACTCTCCTTATGGGCTTGGGCTTGGTGTTCAAAAAAATTCATCGCTGCTTATGCATTTAATACATC
>CAYXJI010000304.1:0-2000 GCA_964465175.1 uncultured Burkholderiaceae bacterium
GCCACTAAATGATTGCGGTGTATCGGCCAACAAACTCTCAGAATGGATAATGCCGTCGTCTAAGGCCATCGCATACAAAAAGGGTTTCAAGGTCGAGCCAGGCGATCGTATGCCACGCACCATATCCACATGATTAAAGCGACGCGCATCAGAAAAATCCGCCGAGCCTGCGTAGCCCAAGACTTCCATGGTTTTACTATCCATTACCAAGGCCGCCATCGATACAAAACGCGGCAATTGATTCACCTTATCAGCCAGCATGCGCTCTAACATGGTTTGCACTTCGCGATCTAAAGTCGATTGCACGATGGTCGCTTGAGTCTTCGCTTTACCTGTTGCACGATGGCGTTTGGCGGCCTGATGTAAGCGTTCCGCGGCTAAGGGTGCCAACCAAGAAAAACGTGGTGGATTCGCGCCGACTTTTTCTATCAAGGCATCCTCCACTTCGGCATAACGCCAATGCTCAAGCATTGCCATACGGCGCAGCACCTTGTCACGAAATTTTTGTGCTAGGGCTGGATGGCGATCTGGTCGTAGCCGCGATGGCGCTTGCGGTAACACCACCAATAAGGCGGCTTCGGCGGAAGACAGTTGCGCTGCGCTTTTTCCCAGATAACTACGGCTCGCCATTTCTACGCCTTCCACGATACCGCCCATCGGTGCATGATTGAGATAAAGCGTCAAAATTTCGCGTTTTGAAAGGCGCAACTCAAGTTGTAAAGCGCGTGCAATCTGACGTAGTTTCCCCCCAAAAGTATGTGGCACAGGCTCAATCGCACGCGCAGCTTGCATGGTTAAGGTGGAGCCGCCGGAAATGATTTCACCATGCTTCAACCACTGCCACGCCGCACGCCCCAAGGCCAGCGGATTCACCCCAGGATGCCAATAGAACCAACGATCTTCATAGGTCAACAAGGCATCCAAATACTTAGGCGAGACTTGGTCAGGCGTGACAGGAAAGCGCCACATGCCATCGGCATCAGGCCAACCACGTAGAGGCGTACCATCGCGCGCCACCACCATCAAACCGGGCGCATCAAGCGGAATCGGCGGCGGGAAAATTTGATCCAGTAAGAGCAGACTGCTCAACAGCAACGCAGCACTAGCGCGTCGTGGATGTTGGCGGCACCAAAAAAATAGCATTTTGAGGCGACTTGGCATTACTTACTTTCTACTCTAGCGGCATCAACGACTAAACTCTCGGCCCCATCCGGCAAGATAAAGAGTTGCGGATTTTTTTCCGCTAAATCACGTAATAAATTCCAGACAACGCGCACTCGTTGCAGGCGATACAGGTCGGTCGGCGCCACCAAACAAAACGAGCGTTCGGCGTAAAAATGCTTGGCGAGCACGCGCACCAAACGACCATCATTCGGCACCGCATACGGTGGTGCCAAAATCAAACCTAAACCCAAAGCAGCGGCCTCGCATTGCGCCGCTAGACTAGTACAACACATGCGCCGATGCGGCGTGAAACCCAGCTCTCCCATGTAGTTAAGGCCACTGCTAGCGAGTCTATCCTGCACATAATCAACGAAATCGTGTTGTATCAAATCGGCATGTTCGGTAATTGGTGGGTGCTTCGCTAAATAGGAAGGTGCGCCGTAAATATACATGCGAAAACTGGCGAGGCGGGTGACCATATAGCGACCGGTACTGGGTGGATCGAGCATCACACCCAGATCGGCTTCGCGATTGGCGAGATTGGCGAAACGCGGTAGCAATAACAAGTCGACGCTCAAATCAGGATGGGCTTGCAATAGTTCCACCAACGCTGGCGCCACGATACGCGAGCCGAAGATTTCCGGTACCCCCAAACGTACAATGCCACGCACCGATATTTGCGCGCCGGTTAATTCATCCTGAGCCGCAGTCACTGCACTTTCCATGGCTTCCGCATGGGGCAATAAAGCCAGTCCCATTTCGGTCAATTGATAACCCTCCCGGCTGCGATCGAACAAGGTCGTCCCCAACTGCTCTTCCAGGCGATCTATCCTACG
>CAYXJI010000304.1:2010-4931 GCA_964465175.1 uncultured Burkholderiaceae bacterium
GAGTCGACGTGAGGTGCCCGACAAAGTGCCGGAGCGCGCCAGCTCTAAGAAATAGCGTAAATCCGTCCATTCAGGTAATGTCGTCATACAACTCCAGATTAATCGAGTGTGCGCCAACTTGAGGGCAAGCGTCGCCCGTGGGCCTCATTGTGCATCAAAGCACATAAGTTTAACAAATGCTCGGTTTTTATTCGAAATTAATTTTTAACCAAGATAAAGCTGCGCCGAATTAGGGCATTGATCCCTTTGTTGCGCACTTACCACGTGCGCCTTTGCACTTGTAATGCCCACTTTTGGCGCAAATTGATCCATATTCCGGCGCATATTCACTATTGAGCGCCCAAAAATCTCTGTTTCAATCAGATAAAAACATGCATGTGCATTTATGCACAGTGAGTGGGCGGTTCCTCCGCTTTCGAAGCGCTTTGAATTCAGACACACTGCCATCCGTGCTGATGCTCTTGCTAAAGCTAAAGCTGATACCTCAGCAGAGCACCGGAACCAAAAGCATTTGATAAGACAAACACTAGACCGCTTCGATAAGCCGCCCATTGCAATCGCTTTGCAAGCTTCGGTTTGATCGAAAAAAAATCGACAACTCTGGAGACCATCATGACTGCATCAAAGAAATCACAACGCAAGCTCGCCTTGCTCAGCCGTTCAGCCGTCGCCATCTTGGCAATTTACGGCAGCGGCTTCATTCAAGCACAAGCACTGGCGCAAACACAATCCAATGACAGTACAACCAAAGCCGGCGACGACGCCCAAATCGCCAAAGTCGTGGTGAGTGCACGCCGCCGCGAAGAAACCTTGCAGGACGTCCCGGTCTCGGTCACTGCGTACAGTGCCGATCAGATTGCCAAGAACGGCATCGCCGATATCACCGGCTTAGCCTTGACCTTACCCAATACCACGTTGAGCGCCTCGCGCGGTACCAATTCCACGCTCACCTCCTTCATTCGTGGCGTCGGGCAACAAGATCCCTTGGCAGGTTTTGAATCGGGTGTCGGTATATATCTTGACGATATCTATTTGGCGCGACCACAAGGCGCAGTGGCCGACATTTATGACGTGGAGCGCATAGAAGTATTGCGTGGTCCACAAGGCACTTTATATGGTCGTAACACGATAGGCGGCGCGGTCAAATATGTGACCCGCAAGATGGGGCCGAACACGGAGTTGCGCTTAAAAGCATCCGTCGGTAGCTATGGTCAAATGGATGGTGTCTTGACTGCCAGCACCGCCCTCTCCGAAACCGTTCGCGTCGGCGGCACCTTGGCCAAATTCAAACGCAATGGCTTTGGCCAAGACTTCACTACCGGCGAAGATAACTACAACAAAGCTATCTCGGCGGCACGTTTGAGCGCCGAATTTATGCCTAGCAGTGCACTGTTCATTCGCATCTCAGCCGACACCAGTCAAGATGACTCCAATGCCAAACATGGTCATCGTCTCACCGTCGGCAAAATCAGCGGCGCCCCGATACTGGGCAATGTATACGACACCCGCGCCAATCTGAATACGGTACTCGGACATAAACAACAAGTAACGCAATCAGGCGTCTCCGCCTTAGTCGAATATCAAATTGAACCTGACTTGATGTTTAAGTCGGTCACCGCCTCACGCCACGACAAATCCTTTGCCCCTATCGACTTTGATTCACTAGGAACAGTTGATTTCGACGTGCCAGCGCTCTACAAAAATAAGCAATTTAGCCAAGAATTTCAATTGACTTACACTGGCAAATCAATACAAGGTGTGGCTGGCGTGTACTACATCGATGCCAATGCCTACGATAAGTTTGATGTGCGCTTGCTCGGCACCTCTACTTTCACAGAAGGCGACATCGATACCAAAGCATGGGCTGCTTTCGCCGATGCCAGCTTCGATGTCAGCAAAGATTTCAGTGTCGCTGTCGGTGGTCGTTACACCGTAGACAAACGCGAAGCGAGCATCTTACGTCAAATCTATTTGGGCACGGCGGGTTCTCCTAGCATGGGCAATCCTGCAGCGGTTTTCTTTAGAACCGATACCAAGTTGACGAAAGCCGATTTACATCGTGAAGACAAAAAATTCACGCCACGTATTTCCGCTAGCTGGAAAGTCAGTCCAGATCAAAACGTCTATGCATCATGGACCGAGGGTTTTAAAGGCGGTGGCTTTGATCCGCGTATGAATTTGGTCGGTTCCAAACTTAGCCTAGACAAAGCCAAACAAGGTTTCTTACCCGAGAAAATCAGCACCTTTGAACTCGGTCTCAAATCGGCCTTCGCCACCAATAGCTTGTTCACCAATGTCGCGGTATGCAATAGCGATTATCAAGATGTCCAAATTCCAGGCTCGGTGGCGATCGATACTAACGGCGATGGTAAAGACGACAGCTTTGCGGGTGTGACCACGAATGCCGGCAAAGCCAAAATAGATGGTATCGAAATCGAGGCAAGCGCCCGCGTCACAGACGCATTCAGTTTGTCAGGCATGCTCAGCTACATCGATGCGAAATACACCAAGTACATAGGCGCGGGCAATATCGACGTCGCATCACTACGGGTCTTCCAAAATACACCCAAACAAACAGCCAGTTTGCGTGCCAATTATGACTGGTCTATGCCTATGATGGGACGATCCGGCAAGCTGTCTCTGAGTAGTAGTGTGGCCTTCCGTGGCAAAACTTATCAGTTCGAAACACCAACACCTATCCTCGATCAAGACAGCTATAAATTATGGGACGCGAGCTTGGTGTGGACACGCTCGGATAACGCGGTGCGCGTTGGTTTACACGGTAAAAATTTGAGCGATACACGCTACAAAGTCGCGGGCTATTTATTCCCAACCTTAGGTGAAGGCAGCACTACCGCGTTCTACGGCAATCCACGCACTTACACTTTAACTTTGGACTATCGTTTCTAAAACCTAAATGA
>CAYXJI010000305.1:0-1244 GCA_964465175.1 uncultured Burkholderiaceae bacterium
TTGCCTTCTGCACATTTAAGGCCAGCAACACGGCCAGCTGTGAAATTTTCCCATTTCATAACTTTTATTCTCCGTGTAGGGGCTGTTTAGGATTTTTCATTATATATGAATCAATCTTCATCAACACAGATATACACGTGAAAAAAGTTAAGTCATTGATTTTTATATGTTTGCGTTCTTTTGTGAATGTTAATCAACAGTAATAAATGCCATTTCTTCAGGATTGTGATTCCTGTTGTCGTGGGTTCGAGCCCCATCGTCCACCCCACCGAATTAATAAAAAAGCCCGTTTTTGACGGGCTTTTTTATTGCGCCAAACACTCTCATCAAATATTCTCAACTAAATCATCGAGTCAGGATTCGCCGCTTTCACTTTATTCATTGCCTCTAATAACAGAGAAGCATCATTCAAGGCTAATTTTTTGGTATCCGACAAAATTTGACGAAAAGCCCGGGCGCCGATTAGGCCGAAAGTTAGCCCCAGCATATGACGTGTGATGCTGTTCAGTTTTAATCCTTTGCCGTTTTCACCAAAAGTGAGCAGTTGTTGACGAATATAGGGCAGCATCGCCAAAACAACTTCTTCGCGCGTCCTTGGTGTGCTGCTATCACCATAATAGCGAGCGTCAAATGTCGTCATAATGTAGGGATTATGGTAGGCCTCGCGCCCCAGCATGACCCCATCAACATGCAGCAAATGGGCGTCGATCTCGTCTAGCGTTTTAATGCCACCGTTGATAATAATTTCCAAATCAGGAAAATCTTTTTTTAAGCGATAGGCGTAATCATATTTAAGCGGTGGCACTTCGCGATTTTCTTTGGGTGATAAGCCTTTCAAGATGGCATTGCGGGCATGCACCACAAAAGTGCGACATCCTGCATCGGCAATGTGCCCCACAAAATCCCTAACAAAATCATACGAATCGACATCATTAATACCGATACGGTGTTTCACGGTCACATCAATGTCCACCGCATCACGCATCGCTTTTACACAATCCGCAACTAATGCTGGCTCCGCCATCAAGCACGCACCAAACGCGCCTTTTTGTACGCGTTCGGATGGACAGCCGCAATTCAAATTAATTTCATCATAACCCCACTCCTGCCCTCGCTTAGCGGCAAGCGCTAAATCGGCAGGTTCGCTGCCCCCGAGTTGCAATGCAACAGGATGCTCTTCTTGATTAAAATCCAAATGGCGCTGGATATCACCATGCAGAATTGCTCCCGTCGTGACCATCTCG
>CAYXJI010000305.1:1254-4904 GCA_964465175.1 uncultured Burkholderiaceae bacterium
TATAGCGATGGAACAGGCGGCAATGGCGATCACTCCAGTCCATCATGGGGGCGATGGAGAGACGACGCGAAGGTAAAACGGAAGATTTCACAATAGATAAATTCAAAAACAAACAGTCGCTATTGTACCGCGCCTAGTGTCGCCCCGCCTTGCAGTGACATTAGGATTTTTTGACCTCTGCCTTTTGATCCAAGATCGGCAAAGCAGATTCTTGCCAGTCATCACCAAATAATTCCATAGGGTGCGGTGTGCGATCAGCGCCATTTCCGCAAGATAATGAGTCGACAGGGCAATATAAGTCACAACCCCAACATAGGCGCTGTTTAGGATGAATGGGGAATTTTTTTGACATAGTTGTGGCGAGTTGCATGCTATTTTAATCGCGTTCTAAGCATCGCTCACTGAGGTAAATCCAGTAAATTGACGCGACTCAAGAGATGATGAAATATTTATTCACTCAGCATTCGAATAAAAAGTACACAATTATCCCAACACTAGCACCATGACTAGCGACAAATACTTTATCCTAAAGCCAAGCTAACTCGATCAACCTTCTTTAAATCAATCCCACAATGAATACCGACCATTTTTGGATGCCCTTTACCGCCAATCGACAGTTCAAAGCAAAGCCACGCCTACTGCAGAAAGCCTCTGGCATGTATTATCACAGCGATGATGGACGGCAGATACTAGATGGTACCGCCGGGCTCTGGTGCGTGAATGCGGGTCACAATCACCCGCGCATTGTCGCCGCCATTCAACAGCAAGCCGCCACCATGGACTTTGCCCCGACCTTTCAAATGGGACATCCACTGGCTTTCGAAGCAGCATCTAAGCTTGCGGAAATCGCACCTGAGGGCTTGAATCGCGTGTTTTTTTGCAATGATGGATCAGAAGGTGTCGATACCGCCCTCAAAATCGCTCTGGCTTACCAACGAGTGCGCGGCGAAGCCGGACGGTATCGCTTGATTGGCCGCGAACGCGCTTATCATGGCGTTGGCTTTGGCGGTATTTCGGTTGGTGGCATTGCAGGAAATCGCAAGCAATTCGGCCCAGCCTTGGCGGGTGTTGACCATCTCCCACACCCACTCAACATCGCTAAAAATGCATTTAGCAAAGGCCTGCCCGAACACGGCATCGAGTTAGCTGAAGTCTTAGAACAAAGACTACTCGCCTTACATGATCCGGCAACCGTCGCGGCGGTCATCGTCGAACCCATACAAGGCTCCACCGGCGTGATTTTGCCGCCGCAAGGCTATCTGCAAAAATTGCGAGCAATCTGTGACCAACATGGAATCTTATTGATCTTTGACGAAGTGATTACGGGTTTTGGGCGATTGGGAACTGCCTTTGGCGCAGATTATTTTGGCGTTGTACCCGACATGATCGTGTGCGCAAAAGGATTAACCAATGCCGCCGTTCCTATGGGTGCGGTGATTGCAAAGGAGGATATTTATAACACCTTCATGGTAGCGGCCCCCAAAGATCAAATTGAATTTTTCCACGGCTACACCTATTCCGCCCATCCGCTGGCCTGCGCAGCAGCGATTGCGACCTTAGATGTGTACAAAGACGAAAATCTCTTTCAAGTCGCCGCTGATTCCGCAAGCTATTTCGAACAAGCGGCACATAGTTTGCGTGATTTACCGAATGTCAAAGATATTCGTAATTTAGGCTTAGTGTGCGGCATAGAATTGCATCCGCAAACAGGCAAATCGACGACGCGCGCCTACGATATTTTTGAACAATGCTTCTGGAAAAAGGATGTACTGATACGCACGACGGGTGACATCATCGCCTTATCGCCACCACTCATCATTAACAAACAACAGATTGATAGCTTATTCAATAGGATTAGCGATGCCATCAAAGAGCAGGCAATGACAGGATAAAGCTGCATACAAAAATGCCCGACGGGAACGACCCTAGTCGGGCATTTTTTCTTAAAGTAAATTTACAGCATGCGTGCTAATAAGGCTTTGTCGTACTTTGCATCGAGCGGAATACGCACTTTGTGACCCGCCCCGCCGATCACATCAATCGCCGCATTGTGTTTGTTGCGAATCTCTGTCAAATCGATGATTTCATTACCACTTGGATGGATGATTTCGATTTTATCGCCTACGGAAAAACGATTTTTCACTTCAACTTCAGCCCAGCCATCGGCGACTGACAAAACATTGCCGACGTACTGACTACGATGCGCTTTCGACACACCTTCCATATAATTTTGGTGATCTTGCGTGTGATGACGTTGATAAAAACCATCGGTATAACCACGATTTGCCAAGCCATTTAACTCGCCCAACAATTGCTCATTGAACGGACGACCTGCGGCCGCATCGTCGATCGCACGGCGATAAGTTTGCGCGGTGCGTGCGACATAATAGAGAGATTTTGTCCGCCCTTCCACCTTCAGTGAATCCACGCCAATTTTCGTCAGACGCTCAACGTGCTCAATCGCGCGTAAGTCTTTTGAATTCATGATGTAAGTGCCGTGCTCATCTTCCAAAATCGGCATAAAACTGCCCGGACGCCCTGCTTCTTCAATCAAGTAAGGACGATCGGCCAAAGGATGACGCTCCATATCGCCCATTGCCGAAAACGATTGATTCGCGTCTTCCAGTGCCTTGCTAAAATCGAATTTGATGGTCTCGACAGGAATGCGTTGCAGATCGCCAGTTTCATTTTCGGTCGCATTCTCAACTTTGTAATCCCAACGGCAAGAATTCGTGCAAGTGCCTTGATTTGGATCGCGGTGATTAAAGTAACCAGACAACAAGCAACGCCCTGAATAAGCGATACATAAAGCGCCGTGGACAAAGACTTCGAGCTCCATTTCTGGGCAGCGCTGTTTAATTTCTTCGATCTCATCCAAGGACAATTCACGTGACAAAATCACGCGCGTCAAACCCATTTTTTGCCAGAACTTAACGTCTGCCCAGTTCACTGCATTGGCTTGTACGGATAAATGCACATTCACTTCTGGCCACTTTTCACGCACCATCATGATTAATCCTGGATCGGCCATGATTAAAGCATCCGGCTTCATCGCGATCACGGGTTCCATATCATTCAAATAGGTTTTGAGTTTGGAATTATGTGGAAAAATGTTGCTGGCAACGAAGAAAGATTTACCACGCGCATGTGCGCCTTCAATACCTTGCTGCAAAATATCCAGTGTAGAAAACTCGTTGTTACGCGCACGCAGGCTGTAACGAGGTTGTCCGGCGTACACCGCATCAGCACCAAAATCGAAAGCTGCATGCATTTTTTCTAAAGAACCTGCAGGCAACAACAATTCAGGTGCTTTTAACTTAGCAGAACTTGAAGCCGAAATGGAATTTGACATAGGGACACCATCTAAAAATACTGCGATCTCAATTGAATGAAGAACGCTCAAAGTTAATCAATTTTACGTAATTTTTGCACAAATTCATCTGAGTAATCTGTGCTAACACAAGCTCAATGCTAATTTTCGGTATTGGTTAAATCCTTCAACAAACGTTCCTGCCGAAAAGCCATCACTTCATTAAATATCAAGGCGAACAACACAACCGAGCCGCCGAGCAGCGTCGCTTTTGCAGGTTCCTCACCGATCGCCAACCAGACCCAAAATGGTCCGAGTACAACTTCGAGCAACGACAATA
>CAYXJI010000306.1:0-4901 GCA_964465175.1 uncultured Burkholderiaceae bacterium
TCAGCCAAATAATCAAGCACTTGTGCCAAATCCACAGCAGTATTCACACCTAAGGACACCACCGCAGAAAAGCCCACCCCATTTTTACCCGCCCAATCCAAAATCGAAGTGGTAATGGCGCCAGATTGAGAGACCACGGCCAAGGCGCCTGGTTGCGCCAACTTGCCGAGCGCGCTCGCATTCAAAAGTGATTTTGGACATTGAAAACCCAGGCTATTCGGCCCCAATAAATAGAGACCATGCTCTTTCGCGATAGCATGTAATTTTTTGGCCAAGCTGGCATCCACACCTATCGACAAGATCAAGGCAGCTCTGCATTGTATGCGCCCCGCGACCTCTAAAGCGGCAGCCAATTGCTCAATCGGCAAAGCGATAATCGCTAAATCAGCGCGCGATGCGGCGAGGTCGCCGAGCGTGCCTTTCATCGCGATATCTAAATAAGTCACGCTGCCCTGATATTCCTTGCTCGCCAAGTGTTGCAAGAGCACGCGGGACATCGGTGTTAATTTTTCGGGATGTTCGCGATCACCACCAAACACCACGATAGAACGTGGCGCAAATAAGGATGAAAGATAATGTTTATTCATAGTGCTTCCCGCCTAGATGACGACACAAAACCAAGATAAAAACCTAATCCGCACCGATCAAGACCCGCACATGCGCCGCCGCACTACGTCCTAACGACGACAGATCATAACCGCCTTCCAAGCAAGACACGATACGACCTTGCGAATAGCGCTGCGCGACTTGTACAATCTGTTTAGTGACCCATTCATAATCGGCTTCTACCAAGGCCAAATTACCCATGTCATCTTCGCGGTGTCCATCAAAGCCCGCCGAAAAAAAAATCATCTCTGGTTGAAAGGCTTCCAGCGCTGGTAACCAGCGTTCTGTCACCGCTTGCCGAAATGCCTCACCACCGGAACGGGCTGGCAAACCGACATTCACCATATTCGACCCCATAGGCACATCACCACAAAAGGGGTAAAGATTTTTTTCAAAAATCGAACACATCAACACACGACGATCATCAAATAAAATATCTTCACTTCCATTCCCGTGATGCACGTCAAAATCAATTAAGGCGATGCGTTCAAGACCATATTGCGCCAAGGCGTGACGTATTCCGACCGCCACATTATTAAAAAAACAGAAGCCCCCAGCATTGCTACGTTCCGCATGATGGCCTGGCGGTCGTACATTGCAAAACGCAACTGGCGCCTGCCCCGACGCGACCAAATCGCTAGCTAGCACTGCCGCGCCCGCCGCCCGCAATGCGGCTTGATACGAGAATTCATTGATATTGGTGTCTGGGTCAATTTGCACATGAGCACCTTCGGGTACACGCTGTGCGATCTCGGCAAACTCAATCAAATAAGCAGCGCTATGCGCACGCGCCAACTGCTCACCTGTAGCTAGTGGCGCATCGAGCTGCTGCATATAGTCGAGCAAGCCTTTGATGAGGAGCTGATCATTGACTGCGCCCAAACGCTCTGGGCACTCCGGATGATGCTTGCCCATCTCATGTTTTTGACAGTCGGAATGGGTAATATAGGCGGCTAACAATGGGAATGCTCCTAATACATTTAACAGGTCAGTTCGATTGATTCTAGACCTAAGCGCACAGCGCGTAAAGCCAGACTGTCGCTGCTTTGCGTTGTATCAAAATCTAGCGGCAAAGTGGCGATTAGGCCAGCTATTTCTTCCCGCCATGCAGCTTACGATGCATGCGGCGTAAGCCCAGCCAGACTGCGCCCAAGACGATAGGCACGGCAATGCCAATTGCGGTCTCAGTATGCGCAATCCAGCCAAACTCCTTGACCGCTTTTGCCGGATAACCAAATAGGCCAATCACATAATAAGAAATCGCCGCTACCGATAAGCCCTCGACCGCCTGTTGCAAGTGCAATTGTTGCGCGGCGCGCGCATTTAAGGATTGCAAAATTTGGCGATTCTGCATTTCTTGCACGATGCCGACGCGAGTGCGCAACAAATCATTGGTATTCGCAATGCGCCGCGCGAGTGCCTCTTGCCGATTGGCGACCGCATCACAGGTATTCATTGCTGGCGTCAAACGCCTATCCATAAACTCAGCAACCATGGGCAGGCCTTCAATGCGCTGCTCGCGTAGCTCTTCGATACGGGCGTGCACCAAACCTATATACGCTTTGGAGGCAGCAAATCGATAATTATTATCCAGCGAAAGCTTTTCAATCCGCGCCGCCAGGTGGGTGATTTTTTCCAACAAATGCTGTTCCGAATCGCTCTCTTGATCCCTACTTTGCGGATTCAAAGCGTGATCGGCAGCCACCATCGCGCGCGCTAAATCCACTAAGGCATTCTCTATCAGATTCAATTGTGGCGTGGCGCGTTGTGCAAAGGGCAGACCCAATAGCGCCATCATACGATAGGTTTCTATTTCCAAAATACGTTGCGCCAGTCGCCCTGCTTGTTGCGCTTGCATGTCCACATCGCGAATCACAAAGCGACTAAAACCATCGGCCTGCACCACAAAGTCCAACCAAAATTCGCCCCCTTGCATGACGCGACTTCCGGCCAAAGCATGCCCCTGAAACAGTTGCGCGACTTCTTTAGAAAATGCTTCTGTAGACAAAGGGCGATTATCTAAAATCAGGTGCGCAGCCACCAATACTTTGCCCCGCAAACGATGCAACCATGCTTCTGGAATCCGCGTCATCGGCATCTGCGTCAAACAAGCCTCTAAGCTAGATCCGTCGCTACGTCCATCGCCCTGCTCGGCAGGCTTATGCTGGGCAAAAGTATAGGTCGCAAATTCCGTATGGCATTCCCATTTCAGGCGAAATGAACCAAAGTCAAAGTAAAAATACTTAGCGTCTACGGCAGGTGGACTCACCCCAAAATGTGCGCACAGCGCAAGTAGCAAAGTGTGTTGCTGTTCATGCGCAGAAACACTGAGATCGGGCTGCGACTCAAAGTAGACCGCCAAATGTGATAACAATTCTGGCGCATGCAATTTTAAAAATGGCCGCGAGTGAATCTCTGCCGCCAAGGGCACGCGTAGGTGATGATTCAATTCAAAAAAAGGCATAGACATAGTAAGCACTTAAAAATTTAAGAAGAATTTTTACCGAAATAAAACGCCCATAGCGCAATTCCTATGGTCGTCAATTCCATCCATCGATGAAGGTGTCTGCGCACGTCGCACGCCTTGTGCTGTGGCTGTCTTTTTGAGAACTTGATAATCACCAAACGGGCTGTGATGAGCCAGATTCGAAAATGATTGTAACAAAGAAGTGTGAAACTGGTATGACCAGTCGTCAAGAACGGAACAATTGCATGAACCTGATCAAAAAAATAAACCTTTCGCAAATCGGATAAGCAGCATGAGAAACCCAAAAAAAACTAGCTCACTAATGCACTTCTCTTGCTTTTCCTCTGTGACTCTGTGACTCTGTGTTGAGAGGTTTTAGCGATCTCGTAAGGCGGGTGAAACCCGCGTAGCTCAGGTGTTCGAAAGGTGTTCAAGGTGCTGGCGTGGGTTTCACCCGCCCTACAATTTTTGATCCTATGCTTGATGCGAATGGCGCTAGGCGCAAGCGCTCTTCTCACATTTTCTCCCATCGCTTTCACACTTCCATCAACGATTTCTCTTGTGGTTCTTTCATGCGATTGTCCTAGGTCTCCCAAAAAATTACCCGCAGGTACTGGTAAAATGCTGGTCTGTACAGCCAATTGCGCTTAGCAAGTGCTGTTTTTCATCTCAAAGAGGACACTATGACCCAACTCAAAGCCATCATGCAAACCAACAAAGGTAGCATTCATCTCGATTTGTTTGCCGATCAAACGCCAGTCACTTGCGCTAGCTTTGTCAACTTGGCACAACGCGGCTATTACGACGGTTTGAATTTTCACCGCGTTATCAATGATTTTATGATTCAAGGTGGCTGCCCAGACGGCACCGGCGCTGGCGGCCCAGGCTACCGCTTCAAGGACGAATGCACAGGCGAATTGCGTCATGACAAAGCAGGTATTTTGTCGATGGCCAACGCGGGCCCTAGCACCAATGGCAGCCAATTTTTCATCACCCACGGTCCAACGCCACACTTGAATGGCAAGCACACGGTATTTGGCGCCGTCGTCAGCGCGGAAGATCAAAAAGTCGTCAACAGCATCGTCAAAGGCGATGTCATAGAAAAATTGACGATAGAAGGCGATGCAACGGATTTGTTAGCTTCACAAGCTGAAAATTTGGCGAAATGGAATGAAGTTTTAGATTCTCGCGCTAAATAATTAGTTGATAAAAATATTCTAAGGATGGTTTGCCATTGCACCGCTGATGTAACGCGCATCGGCGATGGCAAGCTATCCTAGATCACAAGTAAGTAGATAGCAGTAAATAATAAATAAGGCATTGACGCTTCCAACCAGTCGAAACACACAAGTAAGGAATTCCCCCCATTCTATGTGCCATATTCGTCCCGCCACCGATGCTGATTTTGAGGCCATCTGGCCAATTTTTCAGGCCATAGTCGCTGCCGGCGAAACCTACACTTTTTCACGCGACACCACAAAAGAACAAGCATTTGATTTATGGATGCGGGTGCCACGCAGCACCTTCGTCACTATCGATGACGGTGAGATTCTCGGCACTTATTTTATCAAGACCAACCAGTATGGCGGTGGTGCGCACGTCTGTAATTGCGGCTATATGGTCGCAACAACGGCACGTGGACTAGGCATCGCACGCTCGATGTGCGAGCACTCACAAACCGTCGCGCAACAGTTGGGCTATCTAGCAATGCAGTTTAATTTTGTCGTATCGAGCAACCAAGCCGCAGTCCGTTGTTGGACGCAGCTAGGTTTCAACCCAGATTTTCCATTAGGATTTGTGATGATGATGGATGCACTTTTTGAGACAG
>CAYXJI010000307.1:0-4889 GCA_964465175.1 uncultured Burkholderiaceae bacterium
ATATGGCCGTTGTCCAAAAAAACTTGGGCCATGCGATTATTGTCGCTGACTAAAAATATCGTGCCCGTGCGACCTTGCTCGCATAATTTTTTGATATCTTCGATGACTTCGAAAAACGGACTAAAACTTGGTTCACTCATGATCACTTTCCTTATTCAGCACTTTTCTTGCGCAATCTATCCATCGCCATTTGTATGCTAATTCCCATACGTTCGATCGCTAATGCCAACGCGCCGATCTCATCACTACGTTTGGTTTGAGGAATTTCTAAATTGAATTTACCGCTGCTGAGTTCTGCTGCGATAGCCGTTAATTCATTGATTGGGCGCGTCAATTGTTTGCCGATAAAGAAAGCGACCGCAAATACTAATGCAACAGTAATCAAAATTAAGTTGCGTGCATCCGCTTCGAGTTTCTTAATTGAAGCATAAGCTTCGTTGTAATCTTGTTCCACAATCAGTGTCCAGCCTTGTGGTAATTTACGCTTGAATGTCAGTATATTATTTTCGCCGTCTTTGTAAGGAGTCGGACGATCACTGGCGCTATCGAGGGCGAGTGCTGGATGATTATTGAAGTCTTGCAATGCCGTTTTTACTTTTTCGGCGCGGCCGTGAGCGATGACTTTGTTGCTTGGATCTAGCAAGATCGCGTAGCCAGTTTCACCCAGCTTGGTGTCTACCACGGTTTTGGAGATATCCGTTAAATTCATCACCATCGCGATAACGCCGGCTAATTCACCATGATTTTTGCGAATCGGTTCTGCCAAAACGTAAGAGGGCTTACCCGTTGTTTTACTGAGCAATACTTCGCGACTGATTTGTGCACCTTTTAAAATCGCTTGCACATAGCCACGATCGCCATAGTAATTCACTGGCTTGTCATCGCTACGCCCGATATTGTCGCCGTTGAGACCAATGGTCAATGACAGAAACGAGTACTCATAAGTCTCGGTGAGTCCTTTTAAAATCGGATTTTGCTTCTCTGCCTGCATCGACGTCATATCGTCGATACGTGCAATTTGGCGCAAAGCACGAATATTGGTGTTGTCCCAGGCCACGATCCCAGTCTCTATCGTGTTGGCAGTTGCAATCATGGTTTGTGCAATGTGCGCATCCATGTCACTGCGTGCTTGTTTCGCATTGATGTACCATAGACAAATAAGTGGGATCAGGGATACAAGCAAAAGAACCAATAATAGTTTTTGGAAAATATTAAGGCCGAATTGAGTTTTTTTCATGATGAAATTTTCTGAATAACTGGTTGGTGCATAGTGCATTGAGCACATACGCAAACAGGATTTATGACCGCTTTATTTGTACGTCTTATTCGTACCTTTTGTTCGTACGTTTTATGCGTAAAAAATGACTTGAATGACGCTTGATGAGACTATATGAGACTATAGATAAGGCGTAAAAGTTAGTGCTAATTTGATTCATTACTTTGATCGATAAAATTTGGTTTTAACAAAGCTCAGTTTTAATAAAGTAAGGGCCGATGTGGCGAATTTTTACTTCATATGCCTTATTTGATTCGATGCGCTTTTGCTTGTATCGAGAGCAAATAAATGCCAACTAACATTAAGAGCGCAGGCCAAAGTAACTGGCTATTGCTTCTAAGTACTATAGTTTGCCGTCAGTTATTATCAAGTGCTAAATAAGTAGGCAGTCTAATTTTTGAAAGTGGCGCAATATACCAGTTTGGTAGTTTTTTTCAAGCAATATTCGCGAAAATCTTCTTAGTTTCTGGTTAAATGTTGTTAATTGTTGATATTTATGTGTTTTTGCTTGCTTTTTTGGAACTTAAATTTCTTTTTAATATTTTAAAATAATATCTCATTAGTGGTTTGTTTTTGAAAAAAAATTACCGAAAAAATGTCTAGAACGACAAATAAAAACTCGATGACAAATAAGATCTCGATGCGCATCGCGTTCTTATTTGTGGAAGGTTTTTTCGATCATTGATCGATAAATGATCGATAAATGATCGGCAAATTAACGGCCAAAAATCGTAAAACCAAAAAAAATGCTCGCGCATCAACTGCGCATAGCGAGTTTGTGTCGAAACCTGAAAACCCTGTGACGAATAGCGAAAAATAGTCGCAAGAAAATAGGCCAAATAGAGGACAATTGCCCACTTTGCATTTGCCCTCTAAGTCATGAAATTTCATTCAACTTCTTCTCGTATCAATGGTCTTGATACTTTGCGCGCCTGCGCTATCTTGCTGGTCTTAATGTATCACTACATGGTATTCGTCAGTCATGAACCTAGCTTTGGATTTTTGAGCGAAATTGGTTGGATGGGTGTTGATTTGTTTTTTGTGTTAAGCGGCTATCTGATTGGCAATCAGATTTTTGCTGGCTTACAAAGTGAGCATGGCTTTTCGCTCAAGACGTTTTATATCCGTCGTGCGCTGCGCACGCTGCCGAATTTTTATGTGGTGCTCGCAATCTATTTTTTATTTCCAATTGAAGCGGGTGGTAAAGCGGTGACGCCGCTATGGAAGTTTCTCACTTTTACGCAAAACTTTGATTTAAAACCTGGCTCCGCATTTTCACATGCTTGGTCGCTCAGTATCGAAGAGCAGTTTTACGTGGCCTTGCCTTTAGTGGCGATTGCTTGCATGACTTACTTAAAATCGGTGCGCGCAATGTGGTTGGTCTTGTTCGCTGCGATGGCCGGTGCCGCAGGGATGCGTTATCTGATGGGGCAACAAGTCGGTGACGACTTTACGCAGTATTACGTGCATATTTATTACTCGACTTGGTGTCGCTTTGATGAATTGTTGCCCGGTGTGGCGCTGGCTTTACTGAAAAATTATCATCCCCAGAGATGGTCGCTTGCCCTCAAGCACGGGCACTTGAGTCTCTTCGGTGGCGCAGTGTTAAGCGGTGTCGCCATGGTTTTATTCAGCTTTTATAACTATGTCGAAGGACAAGGCTTTATATGGTTCACAACGACTTTTGGCTACAGCCTGTTAGCTGCTGGATTTGCCTTGTTGACTTTGGCCGCACTGAGTCCCAATTCGGTTCTTTATCGTTGGCGCATCCCCGGTGCTTCGGTGTTAGCTTTATGGTCGTATGCGCTTTATTTACTGCATAAGCCGCTCATGAATGCTTTCATTCCTTGCTTTGAAGCTTGGGGTTTATCCGTCAAATCGTGGATGGGCATAGGTGCTATGTTTGTGCTGAGTTTGTTGGGGGCTTATGTCTTATATCGCGTGGTAGAAACACCCTTCATGCAGCTGCGTGATCGCTACTTTTCCTAATTTGAGGTCTCGAAAATAGGGATACGCTTGTCCCGATGGGACTACGCTACTGGCCCGTATTTTCTAAGAAAACCGATGCATTGATCTGGAATACTAAGAGACTTATTTTTCCTTAGTCTCTCTCTATGAGACCTTTGCACGATAAAAAGACGAGCAAGGTATTTACCGCAAGTGCGACAATGGCGGCATCTACACAATTCATTAAAAGATATCCGATCATGGCGTGGAAAAATATCAAACAACGCAGTCTGGGTGATGCCTTAATCGTAGAGCATAAAGCGCTTACCGAACTCGATGACGTACATGCGCTGATCAACTGGTTGCCGTTGGAAGCGCAACTCAATGGCATCCGCAGCAAAGCCAGAGGCGAGAAAGCCTGGCCACCATTAATGATGTTCAAAGCCCTGCTATTACAGTCGTGGTACACACTTTCTGATCCTCAGTTAGAAAAACAACTGGCGCGTGATTTATTGTTTCGTCGATTTGTTGGATTGGATATCGCCGAGAATGTACCGGACCACAGCACGTTTTGGCGCTTTCGCCAAAAGCTGGCGGATGGTCTATGGGAAGCGCTGCTCAAAGAGATTAACGATCAACTTAGCAGTCGGCAGCTCTACATCAAAGCAGGAGAAATCAGCATCGTCGATGCCAGTGTCATCCAGGCCAAACAGAATCGGCCGAACAAAGGTGTGGATGGCAAGAACACGCAAGATAGCGAGGCGGCCTATAACGTCAAGGCAAGCTCAGAGGGCAAACAAAAAACCACCTACGGCTATAAAGCGCATATCGCGGTGGAAGAAGATGGCTTTATTAAAGCTAGCGAATTCACTGCAGGTAACGTCCATGATTCACTATGTTTAGCGCCTTTACTCTCCGGGAGAGAATCGGCAGTGTATGCAGACAGCGCCTACAAAAGCGCCAAGCACGATGCCTTATTGGCAGAAGCTGGCACGAAGAACTGCATTTTAGAAAGAGCCTACCGCAACACACCATTGACCGATCAACAAAAGAAACGCAACCGGCAACATTCAGGCATACGCAGTATTGTTGAGCGCGTGTTCGGCGTACTCAAATTGCACTATGGAATGGGGCAAGCAAGATACCTTGGCCTGGCACGTAATTACACCCGATTTGGATTGATGTGCATCGCCTACAACCTGAAACGAGGTGTAGCGATTCAACGCGATTTACGGAACGATCAGGAGAGTTGCGCCTAAAAAATGGCAGTGAGGGAAAATCACCCTCACTTTGATGGGAAAACAGCAAAAAAATGACTACCAAAGACGAAATCACTAAAAAGGCGTCATTTTATTTTTTAAAAATTCAACCTTCGCGGAAGCCGTTCTGATTAAGGCTGTCATGCAAAGGTCTTAATTGATTCAAAACAAGTATTTCTGAAAAAGGTTCACCATGCAATTACATTCTTTCCCAGAAAATTTCCGCGAATGCGTCATCGGCGCAAGTGGTGCGATTGGTGCAGCGTTTGTTCAAGCGTTAGAAAATGATCCACGTTGTGAACAGGTGATAGCGTTACACAGAAACTCAGTTCCCGCAGTCGAATTAAGTGATGAAACCAGTATCGAAACAGCGGCAGAACAAATCAAATCGCAAGGGCCATTTCATC
>CAYXJI010000308.1:0-1035 GCA_964465175.1 uncultured Burkholderiaceae bacterium
GATCACATATTGATCCAACAATTCGGTAATTTCCACTGGCGTTGGCAGATCACTCTTGGCAGCGCTGATTGGCTCCAAGGCATTAATTTCATCACGAATGATATCGTTACACAAATCGATACACTCATCACAAATGAAAACCGATGGTCCTGCGATCAGCTTTTTCACTTCATGTTGACTCTTACCGCAAAATGAGCAGTAAAGTAATTTTTCACCAGCTGTGCTTTTTTTATCTGACATAATGCTTTTATAAATTTCAACGAAGTAAGTAATGCCCGTTATATTACTGCAAAATCCGTGCGAACCGAGCAAAACGAGTCATTTTACAGAGACAAACCGCAATCAAATAAGAATAAGGCCGAATTAGAGAGACATAAATAAAAAACGCCCGCACCTGAAGGTTGCGGGCGTTTCTCATTTATTTATACACTACGCAGTGAGGTCTCCGTATCGAATTTAACTGCGATGCGTCAATACTTTATCGATCAAACCATATTCCGCCGCTGTTTCTGCCGACATGAAATTATCACGATCCGTATCTTTCGCAATTTGATCAATACTTTGACCTGTTTTTTCGGCCAAAATACCATTCAAACGCTCACGCAAATACAAAATCTCACGCGCTTGAATTTCTATATCAGATGCCTGACCTTGCGCACCACCCAAAGGTTGATGAATCATGATGCGCGAGTTTGGCAAAGAAAAACGCTTACCTTTTGCACCAGCAGCTAATAGGAAAGCACCCATAGAAGCCGCTAAACCGGTGCATAGTGTCGACACATCAGGCTTGATAAACTGCATCGTGTCAAAAATCGCCATACCAGCAGATACTGAACCACCAGGAGAATTAATATAAAGTGAAATATCCTTATCTGGATTTTCACTTTCTAAAAACAACAACTGCGCCACAATCAAATTTGCGGCCTGATCATTCACTGGACCTACCAGAAAAATCACACGCTCTTTCAACAAGCGAGAGTAGATATCGTAAGCACGCTCTCCACGTCCGCTTTGTTCAACCACCATTGGCACCAT
>CAYXJI010000308.1:1045-4889 GCA_964465175.1 uncultured Burkholderiaceae bacterium
AAGCATATTTGTTTCTAAACCAGAGTTATGAATGATGCCCGTCATGAATTATCCTATCTTATTGTGCTGGGTTATTGCCCATCAATTCGTCAAACGGCAAAACTGAATCACTTACTTTTGCCTTACCAAGCACATAGTTAACGACGTTTTCTTCTAAAACAAGGGCTTCAACTTCAGCTAAACGATTACGATCACTATAGTAGTACTTCACTACTTGCTGTGGATCTTCGTAACTTTGCGCAAAATCTTCAACCTGCGCCTTGATTTGATCCGCAGTCGCTTGCAATTGATTCGCTTTCACCAACTCTGCCAAAATCAATCCTAAACGCACACGACGCTCTGCTTGCGCCGTGAACAATTCTGTTGGGAATGGCACACCTTGCACATTCATACCACGCTGCGCCATATCTTGACGTGTCATTTCGGCTAAACGCTCTGCATCTTGCTCAATCAATGTTGCTGGAGCATCAAACTCCACCGCTTTGACCAATGCATCCATGACGCTATCTTTGGTCTTGGCTTTAACGCGACCTTTAACTTCGCGCTCAAGATTTTCCTTGATGTCATTGCGCATTTTTGTCAGGTCACCATCTTCAACGCCCAACATTTTTGCAAACTCAGCGTCAACTGCAGGCAAATGCGCCCACTCTAACTTAGTCAAAGTCACCGTGAACTCTGCTGTTTTACCAGCCACGTCTTTGCTATGATAATCTTCAGGGAAAGCCAAAGGGAATACTTTGGAATCGCCTACTTTTAAACCCAAAGTTGCTGCTTCAAACTCTGGCAACATGCGGCCTTCGCCTAAGACGAAAGCAAATCCTTCTGCTTTACCGCCAGCGAATTCAACGCCATCCAAAGTACCGACAAAGTCAACTGTCGCGCGATCACCAGACTGAGCTGACTGATCTGCACCACCATCACCGTGCGGACCTTGCTCACCTTTAACGTGAAAATGTACACGTTGCTTACGCAAAATATCAATGGTTTTATCAATTTCGGTATCAGTAACATCCGTTTTCACTTGAGTTACTTCGACTCCAGACAAATCACCCACTACGATTTCTGGATAAACCTCGAAAGTAGCGTCAAAAGTGAAATAGTTTTCGGAGTAGCTTTTCTTAGGCTCGATGCGTGGATAACCAGCAACGCGCAAGTTGTTTTCTTTCACTGCTTCACTAAAGGCAATGCCAACTTTTTCGTTGAGGACTTCATTTTCAACTTGATAGCCGTATTGCGCCGCGACCATTTTCATTGGCACTTTACCTGGACGGAAACCAGGTGCTTTTGCTGTGCGAGCACGTGCTTTTAAACGCTTCTCAATTTCCGGTTGCATTTCTGAGATCGGGAACGTGAGCGTGATACGGCGTTCTAATTTTTCTAAAGTTTCGACTGCAGTTGCCATGAAAATCGTCCAAATATAAAGAGTCTGTGGTGCGAGGAGGGGGACTCGAACCCCCACACCATTGCTGGCGTCAGGACCTAAACCTGGTGCGTCTACCAATTTCGCCATCCTCGCGGGATGAGCACACCTAACATTAAAAAGCAAAGGGCGACCTCAATTGCATTGTCGCCCAGAACCATCATTGTGGCATTTCAACTTCAGCCGACTATTCTACTGGATTTTTATGCTACTTGTCTCGTATTTTTTGCAATCGAATTAGAAAGAGCTGCCGTCAAACTTATTTTTATCATTTTTCATGATGCATTTTTCATCAATCAATGAAATTTTTAAGATAAACAGCAGCTCCAAGCTCACACTTCATTAAACCTTCTTAATCCTAAACCAAGCCGCATACAACGCCGGCAAGAATAACAAAGTCAAGGCTGTCGCAATAATCAAACCGCCCATAATCGCCACTGCCATCGGCCCCCAAAACACGGAGCGCGATAAAGGAATCATCGCCAAAACTGCTGCCGCCGCCGTTAAAATAATCGGACGGAAACGACGCACTGCCGCCTCGACAATCGCATCCCAAGCAGGCACACCCGCCGCTCTATCTTGCTCGATTTGATCAATCAAAATAACGGAGTTACGAATAATCATACCGAACAAGGCAATCACACCTAATTGCGCGACGAATCCAAATGGTCTTTGCATAATCAACAATGCCATCGCAGCACCTGCGACACCCAAAGGCCCCGTCAAGAACACCAGTACCGAGCGTGAAAAGCTATGCAACTGCAACATCAACAGCGTAAAGATAATGAAGATGACCAAGGGCACATTCGCAGCAATCGACTCCTGCGCTTTACCACTATCTGCGGCGGCACCGGCCAATTCAATTTTATAGCCAGGCAATAAACTTGCTCTAATCGCGTCTAATTGCGGATTGATTTGTGACGACACCGTTGGACCTTGAATGCCATCAGACACATCAGACTGCACGGTTACCGCCCATTCACGCCCCTCGCGCCAAACCACGCCCGGCTCCCATGCCAGTTCTATGCGTGCCACCTGCGACAATGGCACTGTTTTACCGCTAGAGGTTGGAATGTTTGCATTACCCAATGCCTGCACTGTAGAGCGCTCATCAACCGGCTGACGAACCACAATATCAATCAATTTATTCGATTCTCGGAATTGACCTACCGAGGTACCTGTCAAAATGGTATTTGCGGCACGCATAACCATTTGCGATGTAATGCCGAGCGCACGCAACTTATCTTTGTCCATATCGATGCGCACCACTTTGACCGACTCATTCCAATTGTCATTGACGCCTATCGCATTTGGGTTGGCACGCATTACTGCTTTTACCCGGTCGGCGACTTCACGTACTTTCGCCACTTCCAAACCAGTCACACGGAACTGCACTGGATACGGCACTGGCGGCCCATTTGGTAAAAGTTTGACGCGGCCACGCACTTCAGGAAAATCTTCTTTGAATGCCCTTGTGATCTTCAAGCGCAAGTCTTCGCGCGCCTTCAAATCTTTTGGCAACACCACAATTTGGGTCACATTGGTTTGCGGAAAAATTTGATCCAAAGGCAAATAGAAACGGGGGCTACCAGTACCAACATAGCTAGTCACACTTTCCACGCCCTGCTGCTTCTGAACAAAGGCTTCGAACTTCTTCGCTTGCGCTTCCGTTGCGGCAAATGATGAGCCTTCGGGCAACCACAATTCCACCATTAATTCTGGTCGACTAGAATCGGGGAAAAATTGTTGCTCAATAAATTTAAAACCGAACACACCGAGACCAAAAACCGTCAGGGTAATTGCGATCGTGGTTTTGCGCCACGTCACACACCAATTCACCATAGCGCGGAAACGGGTATAGAACGGCGTATCGAATAATTCATGATGACCATCGGCACCCGCGTGCGGCTTCACTTTCAGCAAGAGATAGCCGAGGTATGGCGTGAACAACACCGCCGCCAACCAAGAGATCAGCAATGCCAGAGCATTCACTGAAAACATCGAAAAGGTGTATTCGCCTGCAGCAGACTCTGCCAAACCAATAGGCAAGAAACCCGCAGCAGTAATCAGCGTCCCTGTCAACATCGGCATCGCGGTTGAGGTATAGGCGAAAGTTGCTGCATCAAAACGCGAAAAACCCTCCTCCATTTTACGCACCATCATCTCCACGGCAATAATCGCATCGTCAACCAATAAGCCTAAAGCGATAATCAAGGCACCCAAAGAAATTTTATGCAAATCGATATTGAATATCCGCATAAATAAAAATGTGACTGCCAGCACCAAAGGGATCGTCAATCCAACCACCAAACCAGGCCAAACATCCAAGCGCCATGGCTTCGTATGCAAACCTAAGGACAAGAAACTCACGGCCAGCACGATGACCACCGCCTCAATCAGCGTATTCACAAACTCACCAACCGA
>CAYXJI010000309.1:0-4870 GCA_964465175.1 uncultured Burkholderiaceae bacterium
ATGATTTGTCCGACGCCGCCGAAGTGACTGTAGGCACCCAACAAAGCGATCAACAAGAACAACAATTCACCCGCAAACATGTTACCGAACAGTCGCATACCGAGGGAGAAAGTCTTCGCTGCATATTCAACCAGGTTCAATGCAATATTCGCTGGGAACATCCATGGACCAAACGGTGCTGTACACAATTCTTTGACGAAACCACCTGCGCCTTTGATTTTGATGGAGTAAAACATCATCAAAGCAAACACACCGATGGAGATACCCAAAGTACCATTCAAATCAGCGGTTGGCACAACGCGGTGGTAAGTGTGGGTATCAATACCGAGGGCTGGGAACAGCCACACTGAAAATAAGTCGACTGGTAAGAAGTCCATTGCATTCATCAAAGACACCCACATAAACACGGTCAGTGCCATAGGTGCGATGAAAGAAACATTACCGTGTACGATGCTTTTAGCTTGATTGTTGACCATCTCAACGATCATTTCAATCGCACATTGGAAGCGACCAGGAACACCCGAAGTAGCTTTGCGAGATGCCATGTACATCAAGAGAACGGCGACCAAACCACAAAACACAGACCAAATGATCGTGTCGTAGTTGATATAAGACATATCAACCAAGGCGGTTTGTTGATGGCTGGCGTTGTTTAAGTGACCTAGATGATGGCCAATATATTCTGACGGGGTTGGGGCGTGCTCAGTTGCGCTCATAATCAATGCCTAAAGAGTAGTATTAAATAACTTTTCATTACCACGATGAATGCAGCGAGAAACGCCAGCCAGTTCAATCCGGGGTAAAACATAACCACCGCTCCCATGAGAGCCAAGGTCAGTGCAATTTTTATAAACTCGCCGACGAAAAAATTCATCGGGTTGGCGCCGCCAGGTTTTCGCACGCTACTGAGTAAGCGCAAAGCAAAAAACGCGTTCGGGAGCGCGCAACATAGACCGCCGAGTAGAGCGGAAATACCAGAGGAGAGACCAGACACTAACAACGCCACTAGCGCCGCGATGAAAGCTGCTGCAAATTGCAACAGGATGATGCGCGCCATGCCACTCCCCAGTTTTACTACAAATGTTCAATGTTCGTTAATCAGCAGTCCGTGTAGCACTTTTTCTTATTTTGATGTGTCACGGTGGTGCTTGTGTGATCTATTTTGGTGCTGCTAGTGTTTCGCTGAAGTGCGATTTTAGTGCACATCTAGGCAGATTTTCCAAAGCCACGGAATTATACGTGCATGTATAAGCAAGGTCAAACGTTTGATGCAACGCAACAAATTTCGTTTTACAAGTCATCTACCCAATTGTCTTCGATGAATTAACAAGTTTGCCGAGGATTATCGGAATATTTGCCATTTTGACACTTACAAACAACTGGGAGGAAAACCCCTCAACGCCGAGACGCGGAGGAGCGCAGAGAAAGGCGAAGGTTTCACGGGTTCCTCTGCGTATCTCTGCGCCTTAGCGTCTCGGCGTTGAGGGGTGTACAGTTTTTTCATAAAAATTTGCATAGCCACGACAAACTTATTGTTTTGACTTGGCGGTCAAGCTTAGCCTTCAAAATGAATTACTGACCGCGAATTTTGAGTATCACGCCATCCAAAGAGTCAAGGTCGGCAAAATCGATAATCATTTGACCGCGGCCTTTGGTACCCATCTTTAAAGTCACTTGGGTTGCTAACATATCCGACAATTCTTCTTCCAGGCGCGTAATATCACGTGATTTTTCGGTTTTGTCTTTTTGTTTGGCAGGCGTGCTGAGTTCTAGTGTCGTTTTTGTCACGAGCTTTTCTGTGTCGCGAACCGACATGCGTTTTGCCACCACTTGATTGGCCAATTGTATCTGCGTTGCCGCATCCACCGCCAATAAGGCGCGAGCATGCCCCATGTCGATATCACCTGCCATCAGCATGGTTTGTACTGGGCGCGCTAAATTTAGCAAGCGCAACAAGTTCGACACCGCGCTGCGTGAGCGCCCGACTGCATTTGCGGCTTGTTCGTGGGTGAAAGTAAAGTCGGAGATCAGGCGATGAATGCCCTGCGCTTCTTCCAAAGGGTTTAAGTCTTCGCGCTGGATATTTTCAATCAAGGCCATCGCCGCAGCGGCTTGATCGTCGACATCTTTCACTAAGACTGCAACTTCAGTCAAACCCGCCATCTGCGAGGCACGGAAGCGACGCTCACCGGCGATGATCTCGTATTTGGTCACACCATTAGCCTGACCGATAGGACGCACTAAAATAGGTTGCATCAAGCCCTGAGCTTTGATCGATGCAGCCAACTCAGCCAAGGCGCCCTCATCCATGCGAGTCCGTGGTTGGTATTTGCCTGCCTGCATCTGGGTCACTGGCAGGCTAGTGGGCGCTCCCACGACCGTTGGCACCGCCTCTGCGAAGTCACCTGCACCATCCAATAAAGCGTCTAAGCCACGCCCCAAGCCTTTTTGTTTTTTCGTTGCCATAGTTATTTAATATTGATTTTCGATTTTACTTTTTATCCAAGGTCTTAATTCTCTCGACCATCTCTGCGCCGAAAGCAATATAGGCTTGCGCCCCCTTGGAAGACGGATCAAACACCACACCCGGAATACCATAGGATGGCGCTTCGGCCAAACGTACATTGCGCGGGATCACAGTCTTAAAGACCTTATCGCCAAAATGCTGCTCTAGCTGATCGGAGACTTGCTGCGACAAAGTCATGCGTGGATGATACATCACGCTCAGAAGGCCAACAATTTTCAAATCGGGATTGAGGTTGGCAGAGACTTTTTTAATGGTATTGGCCAAGTCCGACAAACCTTCTAGGGCATAGTATTCACATTGCATGGGAATGATCACACCGTTCGCGGCGCATAGGCCATTCAAGGTCAGCATCGATAAGGCCGGTGGACAATCGACCAAAATGAAGTCGTAGTCAGCGCCTACTTCGTCTAAGGCCGTGCGCAGGCGCTTGTCTCTGTTTTCCAGCTCTACCATTTCGACTTCGGCACCTGCCAGTTCGCGATTGGCAGGAAGGACGTCAAATTTGCCAGATTCTGAACGAACCACAGCGGTTTTGACATTCGCCATGCCTAACAAAACTTGATATACCGAGGATTCTAGTTTGGCCTTATTGATACCAGCGCCCATGGTGGCATTGCCTTGCGGATCTAAATCCACCAACAAAACACGTTGATCAAGTTTTGCTAAACCCGCAGCCAGATTCACCGTTGTAGTAGTTTTTCCTACACCACCTTTTTGATTGGCAACGCAAAAAATTTTAGCCATAGAGTCTTTTTTAGAAAATGCGATTAATAGAAAATGCTAGAACAAGGATGTTTCACGTGTAACTAGTTTGACTGGGTAAGCTTCTTCACATGCACCAGATGTCTTTCCACATCCAAACCTGGCACTTGCAAAGGCTCAATACTTTCAACTTCCCAGCCTTCGGGCAGACGTTCAATCTCCTGAGTTGGCGAGACGCCCTTCATTGCTAGGAAACGTCCATCCTCAGCTAGTAGATGCTGCGACCAATTAATGAAATTATTCAGCTCAGAAAAAGCGCGTGAGGTAATCACGTCAAATGGCTGCTCGACTTTGAGTAACTCGACCCGCCCCGTATGCACAGTGACATTTTTGAGTTTAAGCTCAGCTTTTACCTGCGTTAGAAAGGCGGTCTTCTTATTCACGATATCGATCATCGTGACCGATGCCGCTGGAAAAACAATCGCCAACACAATGCCTGGCAAACCACCGCCAGAACCGACATCGAGAATATTCTTCGCTTGCGTAAATGCATGCACCGCCGACAAGGAGTCTAGCAAATGCTGCTTGACCATATCGTGCGGGTCGCGGATCGAGGTTAAGTTGTAGACAGAATTCCACTTCACCAATAAAGCCAAGTACACCAACATCTTTTCTACCTGCTCTTCGTTCAGTGGCAAGCCTAAGGAGGCAATACCTTCTCTTAGGGCATTGCCCAAGGCTTCTTTATCAAAACGACTTATCATTTATTCGCCCGCCAATTTCACATTAAGTTCATCATCATTGGCAGGCACTGCATTGGCAAAACCTTTGAAACCACGTTTTTTCAGATGAACCAGCAACAAAGATAAGGCCGCTGGTGTCACGCCGGAGATTCGACCACACTGCCCTAAGGTTTCTGGTTTCTGTGCATTGAGTTTTTGTTTCACTTCAATGGAAAGGCCATTCACTTCCAAATAATCGAAGTCGGTAGGCATTTTCAAATTCTCGTAATGTGCCTGACGTTCGACCTCTTTGGCCTGACGTCCGATGTAGCCCGAATATTTGATCTGAATTTCTATCTGTTCTTTGACCGCAGGATCGCTCACATTCTCACCCGCCAAGGACTGCCCTTCTTTTCCCTTGAGTGTCATCAATTGATCATAAGTTACTTGCGGACGGCGCAATAAATCCGCCAACGAGTATTCACGTTCCAAGGCTTTACCGACGACGCGCTCTGCTTCGGCATCATCCACGATACGCGGATTGACCCAAGTTGACTTTAATCTTTCCATTTCACGTGAAACCGCTTCACGCTTTTCTTCGAACATTTGCCATTGTTTATCGCTGACGCAACCAAGCTTACGACCGATCTCAGTCAGGCGCATGTCGGCATTATCTTCACGCAAACTGAGGCGGAATTCGGCGCGACTAGTGAACATGCGGTAAGGTTATTGTACACCTTTAGTCACCAGATCATCGACCAATACGCCCAAATAAGCCTCATCGCGACGTGGCACCCAAGCCTCTTTGCCCTGCGTTTGTAAGGCGGCGTTCAAGCCCGCCAACATACCTTGAGCCGCGGCTTCTTCATATCCGGTCGTACCATGGATCTGTCCTGCAAAGAACAAACCTTGGATAGAA
>CAYXJI010000310.1:0-4869 GCA_964465175.1 uncultured Burkholderiaceae bacterium
TTTGCATAAGGAATTGGAAGATGAATGACAGCGGAAAAAGTATAGAATAATTGCGCCAGATGGTAGACAAAGATAAGGCAACTGCCCTCAAAGCCCGTGAGTCATGGCATATGTTCACGATTATGGCAGAGTTTATCGAATCTACCGAACGTCTGTCGGCTTTAGGGCCTGCGGTAACGATCTTTGGTTCGGCGCGTATCAAGCCAGATAATCCGTATTATCAAGCCTGCGTGGATGTGGCGAAACGCTTGTCGGACGAGGGTTTTGCGGTGATTTCTGGGGGCGGTCCGGGGATCATGGAGGCCGCCAATCGCGGCGCCTACGAGGGTAACTCGGCGTCGGTGGGTTTGAATATTGAATTGCCGCACGAGCAAAAGACCAACCCTTGGCAAAATATTTCTTTAAATTTTCGACATTTTTTTGCGCGTAAGGTGGCCTTCGTCAAGTATGCCGATGCTTACATCATTTTTCCTGGTGGCTTTGGGACTTTGGATGAATTGATGGAAGTCTTGACCTTGATGCAAACCGGTAAAACCAAGCGTATTCCGGTGATTTTGGTGGGATCACATTTTTGGCAGGGATTTTTAGATTGGATCAAAATTCAAATGGCCGAAAAGGGTTTGATTGAAGACAAAGACCTCAATTTGGTGCAATTGATCGACGAGCCGGCCAATATCGTGGATGCGATTTTCGCCTTTTACGAGGCGCACGATATTGAACCGTCCGATGAGGAACGTCAGCGTATGTTGTATCTGTGATGTGTATTCTTCGGTAGACCCCTGCACAGGCAAAGCGTGACGCTAAGCTCACAATTTTTTTAGTGCCTCTTTGACATAGCTGGCATTCGCGCCATTGGGTGCCAGCTCTAGATAGTTGTTGAAGGCCTTTTTCGCCTTTTCATTGTCATTCAGTGATAGGCATGCATCACCCAGATTCACATAGGCAATTGCGCGTGAAGGATCGATTTTTATGGTGTTCTCGAACCAACGGGCGGCCTCGGCGAATTTTTTCTGTTTCAGATAGACAAAGCCTAAGTTGTTGGCCGCCAAAGCGAATTCGGGTCTGTGTTTTAGTGCTTCGGTGAACGCGGCCTCGGCTTCGGCGTAGCGTTTTTCGCGATAATGCAGCAGCCCTAGATCATTGGCTCTTTGCGCCATTTGTTTGGACGAGCCTTCGACTAATTTGGGTGCTGCGATTTTTTGTTCGCCGCCGCTGAGATTTTTAATGACAATGGGTTCTTTGCTGCCAGCCTTGATCGTCGCCTCATTGATTTTGCTATTGAGTGCGATTGCTTCGCTGGATAATTGATTGGTATTGGCGTTTAAAAATTCACCTTCGCCTTCTTTCTTCAATTCAAAAATGAATTCACCACCCTCAGACCCAGGCAGGCTGCCAAAGGCAGGCGTTTGTTGCGACACGCTGGAGACGGCTGGCGCGATGTAAGCAGCCAGCTCGGTCGCCGTAATGAGATTATCGCCATTCAAATCTGCTTTGCCGTTTAAGGCTTGTAATAGCGTCCAGGTAAAAATCGAGTGACCGTTTGGACCGCCATCGGCCACCAATTGATCTGCACCACCAGCGGTCAGCATTTGACGACCTAGGCGTTTGGCATTTTCGCGTAAAAAAGCTGAGTTGCCACCGCCACGGGTGAGTCCCAAACCACTGTAGCAAGCATCCATCACAAAGAAGACGTGTTTGGCGTCGAGATTTTCAGCGATGTTTTGTAAGTCGGTCATGGGGATCGCATCGACCGACAACTGTTCTGGATCAGAATCGACTGGTATGATGTAGCCTAAATTGCGTCCAGAGCTGAGCTTACGCGTTGCGCCATGGCCCGCAAAAAAGATGAAAACGCGATCATCTTTTTTGAGCTGTGCATGGCCTAGTTTGTCATGGAATAAGGCCAAAATATTGTTACGCGTGGCCTCGCCATCACTGAGCGTGAGCACCTTGTCATTGCTAAAGCCTAGGCGGTTCACCAGTGTTTCGCGGATCGCTTTTGCGTCTTGCACGGCATACTGCAGCTTAGGCCATTTGGCATAATCGTTGATGCCGATCACGATCGCCCACGAGTTTTGGTAGTCGCTGCTGATGTTGTTCTGCTTGGTCTTTTCGACCTGTGCATTGGCTTTTTGATCCACGCTAAACTCAGTCCCATCCCAAGTCGCAAAGCGATAACCATCAGCGATCAATTTATCCAAAATCATCGGTAAGGCTTTGACGGTGCGTTCGTGAATGTCGTGAAACAAGACGATGCCGCGTTTTTCTTTTTCTAAATTGCCCATCACGCGATTGACGATGGAACTAGGCACGGGATCGGCCCAATCAAGCGAATCAATATTCCACATCACCGAGCGCAGCCCAAGTGTCTTGAGAATTTGCATGCCTTCTTTGTTTTTGGCGCCGTAAGGGAAGCGGAATAGCGGCGAGCGTTTCGCATTAATGCTTTTGAGGAGTTGATCAGTGCGTTCGATTTCGGCGTGTAGGCCATCACCACTTTGTTTGGACAGGAGTGCGTGACTAAAACTATGGTTGGCTAGCACATGACCTGCGTCCATCAGCTTTTTGCTGGTGTCGGCATTTTTATTCAGGCTTTGCTTACCACTGGCATCGACTTTGCCGACATTTTGTCCTACCTGAAAAAAGATGCCCGGCACATTGTATTGCTTGAGTATGGCGGCGATTTCTTCGGTGTAGCTCGCGTGTGGGCCGTCATCAAATGTGAGGACGATGGTTTTGTTGGGTAGACCGTAGCCGAAGATGTCTTTTTCATCGTCGGCGAGCTTCTCTGGATAAGGCAAGATGACGCCATAATCTTTGAGAATTTGTTCACGGTTGTAGAGTTTGCCCAGCTTGGCGAGATAGTCGTCCCAACGTTCACGCTTGAGTTCAATGGCACGCGTTTCAAAGCGGGCAAAGACTTCTTTGAGCTCTTTGTCGTATTCTTTTTCGATGTCGTTCAAGGCGGCAATGTCTTCACCCAGCCGTTTATGCAATTTGATAGCGGGCAAAGTTTGTTCGCTGGCGATGGTTTTTTGGAATTGCAGTAAGACTTCGCGAAAGGCGAGGCGGTCGGCATCATATAAATCGGGATTCGACTCGATATACGTGAGTAGGGCGTCGAAGCTTTGCAAACGGACGTCGGCTTTTGCTTCCATTAATTTTTTGAGCGCTAGCTCGATATGTTGCAGCCGTGTTTGGTTTTCGTGAAAGAGTGCTTGCCCAACGCGATTGGCTTCGTCCCTTTCTTTTTCTTTGAGTTTTTTTTCGTCGCCGAAAAGCACAATGATTTTGCGGTAATTACCAAGCAGGGCGCTCAGTTCGTTTTGTAGCTGCTGTTGTGGCGTGAGTTGATCCCTGGGCGAGTTGCTGTTTAGCTCTGGGTTCACGCCTGCGTGCAAGCTAGCGTTCGTTGTCGCTAGCTTGTCTTGCGTGCGGGTTTTGATCACAGTGATGGAGATAATCGCCACGAGGGCGGCGGCAGCTAGCGATATAAAATATTTGGATTTCATGCAGGTTGGGGCTGAAGAATAATAAGCAAAGGGGATGTACTGATAAATCGGACGAAGTTTGAAAACAATCTATGATATTGCAAATAAGGAATGATTGGTAAATTTTACGGCGGGATTGGGCATGAAGTGGACTTGAATTTTTGCTGTCAGCGTACCGTGAAAGCGTCTCTTCCTAGGCTCTACGATGCATTTAGTTTTACCTAGAGCATCGTCTGCTGCACATGCTTTGTTACAATGGAGGTCAAAGCGCCTTAAATTTCTTCCCTATCTACACGCAAGTAAAGTGAAAACCATGAAAAGCTCATTGAAGTTCATCGCCGGTCTAATGTCCGTTAGTTTCGCCATCACCGCATCGACTATGGTCATAGCGCAGGACAAGACCGCACCGCCACCTCCAAAGTTAGAAAAGTTGGAAGAGGCTCAGGATTCTGATGTGAAGCTGATTAAGCAAGAGAGTAATAAGCTGAAAACAGTAGAGCGCAAAGAGAATGGCAAAGTGAGCGAAGTTCAGGTTCGTAGCGGTAAAAGCACTTATACAGTCAAACCGAATAATGCTCCGAAAGGCACTCCAGAAGGTGATGCTAATCGCGCAGCGCAATGGAAAGTGATGGAGTTTGGTGGTAAGAAGCAAAGTAAGGAAGTGGAATCTTTGCCTGTATTACCTGTGGGTCCGAATTCGACCTCCAAAATCGGATCAACAAAGTCGCTACCTGCCAATCCCGCTAGTGCATCAGCCAGTGCGGCCAGCACCGCTGCAAGCGCGGAGACAACTACGCCGCCAGTGAAAAAATAAGCAGACTCTAAGCTTTATTCATTTTAAAAATCTAACTTACTTCGCATTGACATGGCTGTATTTACATCGGTAACACTGCAAGACCTAGCACCTTGGATGAGTCAATTTCCCTTGGGAAAAGCACTGTCAATTCGGGGTATTGCATCAGGTATAGAAAACAGTAATTTTTTTATTGACACCGAAAAGGGTGAATACGTACTCACCATTCTTGAAAATCTGGATTTTAATCAACTGCCTTTTTATTTGAAGTTGATGCGGCATTTGGCTGATCGCGGCGTGTTGGTGCCGGCACCGATTGCGAATCTGGAGGGCGAATTATGCGTGTCTTTGCACGGTAAGCCCGCCGCTATCGTTAGTAAACTGGACGGTAGCTCTCAGATGGCACCTTCACCTGCGCACTGCGCCGAGGTTGGGGCGATGTTGGCGCGCATGCATTTGGCGGCGCAGGATTTTCCTTTGTATCAGCCTAATTTGCGCGGCCTATCTTGGTGGCAAATGACGGTGCCGACGGTGTTGGAATTCTTGTCGGATGCTAGACGTGAATTGATGCAAGAAGAAATCGCG
>CAYXJI010000311.1:0-2551 GCA_964465175.1 uncultured Burkholderiaceae bacterium
AAAAAGAGCAGAAGTGTGCTGAAGATCAAACGGTGTATTCATAATGAAAGTACTACAGCGTTATTTTGGTACGGAGATTATCCGTGCCGTATTATTTGTCTTATTGGCTTTGCTCGTATTGACCTCTTTCTTCGATTTGATGAATGAGGCCTCTTCTGTGAATAAGGGGGGCTATCAAATCAAACACGCATTGCTGTACGTGCTGTTGAATATCCCGGGTAATGCCTATGATTTCTTACCTATTGCAGTCTTGATTGGAACGATTTATGTGTTGGCGCAGTTCGCCAATAATTCTGAATTCACTATCATGCGGGCCGCGAGCATGTCCTCTTGGACTGCCGCCAAAATGTTAGCCATGATTGCCTTAGTCTTAATCGCATTTACGTTTTTGCTCGGTGAAGTGATTGCACCCATGTCCGCAAAGACCGCAAAAAAAATAAAGCTGGCCGCCACCAGCGGGCCAGTTACACAAGGCTTTCGTAGTGGTCTTTGGACTAAAGATTTGATTCGAGATTCGCATGATAAATCCATAGTCACCGGGACTCGGTTTTTGAATGTACGTGAAGTCTCGCCCACCCGCGCTTTATTGGGTGTCAAGGTGTATGAATTCGATACCGATTTTCAGTTGCTGCGTGAAATTAATGCGAGTAAAGCCGAATACGTGCGCTCTCATGTGTGGCGCCTAAGTGAGGTGGTAGAAACAGATTTTCCTAAAGATATTGCGCAAGACAGCAAGATTTCCTCGAACACCCACAAGCTGGCGAGTAAGGAATTGGAATCTGAAATCACACCGGATATTTTAGCCGTACTCTTTATCGATCCTGACCGTATGTCAGCCTACGAATTGGCCTCTTACACCCGCCACTTATCTGAAAATAAGCAAGCCACCGAGCGCTATGAAATCGCATTTTGGAAAAAACTCACTTACCCCATTTCAATTTTAGTGATGATGGCTCTGGCGCTGCCATTCGCCTATTTGCATGCACGCGATGGCGGCATCAGTCTGCGTATCTTCAGCGGCATTATGCTGGGGATGGTGTTTTATCTGGTGAATAGTTTGTTCTCGCATTTGGGCATGATTAATACCTGGCCTGCGTTCATGACTGCGTTATTCCCCAGCTTACTATTTTCGGGTTTGGCGTATGCAGGATTGCGCTATGTTGAGCGTAATTAAGTCGAGAGAGTGAGATCATCGTGACGAAGCAAGCCTTAATTTTATTTGCGCATGGCGCACGTGCGGCAAGGTGGGCGGAACCATTTCAACGCCTGCAAAAGTTGACACAAGCAAGCCTGCCCGAGATTCGAGTTGAGTTGGCATTCCTAGAATTGATGACGCCACAATTGCCAGCGCTGGTGGAAGCGCTAGTCGCTGATGGTTTTGATGCGCTTACGATTGCGCCGATTTTTCTGGGGCAAGGTGGACATGTCTTGCGGGATTTACCAGTGATGATCGATGAATTACGTCTTCGCTATCCCGATCTGATCTTGAAGCAAGTCGAAGCCGCCGGAGAAAATCCAGCGGTGTTGGGGGCGATTCGCGACTATTGTGTTGCGGCTTTGAACAAGTAAAATTTACCTAGCGCCACGCTATTTCAACATGGAAGTATGTATTTATTTGTTGCTTGCGCGGCGTTGAGATTTTAGCTGGAACGTTTGCGAAACGCCTCACCCATCATTACCAATACCGGACCTGCGCTAGGTGTCAAACCGTGCGCCAAATCGGCTAAGGTCAAATGTAAATGCTTTTCCTCAGGGCGACTGCAACTTTCGACGATCACGATGGGATGTGTCGCTGGAAAACCTTTGTCCAACATACGCTGCGCGGTCAGGATGGCTTCTTTGCCACCCATGTATTGAACCAAGCTGTCGCAATCGGGAATGCGAGTTTCGGCGGATTCGCCGGGTGCGGTGCTGGAAGTGAATAAGGCGACACTGCGGGCGACGCCGCGCTTGGTCAGTGGCAGTTTGACGCTGGCGGCAGCAGCCATCGCCGTGGTGATGCCCGGTACGATTTCAAAGCGTATGCCGGCGTTTTCTAGCGCCGTCATCTCTTCATCAGCGCGACCAAACAACATAGGGTCGCCGCCTTTTAAACGCACCACGATGGCATGTTGTCGGGCGGCTTCTATGAGTTGTTGATTGATATGCTCTTGCGCGGCTGAGCGTTGACCGCTGCGTTTGCCGACAGAGATTTTAATTGCTTGCGGGCAGAGCGCTAACATCTCAGGTGTGACTAATGCGTCGTGCAAAACAATATCTGCTTGCGCTAAGAGTTTTGCACCGCGTACCGTGATTAAATCAACTGCACCCGGACCAGCACCGACTAAGTAGACGATGCCAGTTGTCGTTGGTGCTGTTGATTCAGACGGATTAGCCAAGACGTATCATTCCTGCAGCGACGGTTTGATGGGTGACTTCGTCGATCAAAATAAATGCACCAGTCGTGCGGGTGATGTCGTAAGCATCGGCCGCTAAGGCTTGTTGCACATTGATATTGACGCGAGCGATGTCGTTCAATTTCAGTGTATCAGTTGGGCGGCGTTCTTGGGTA
>CAYXJI010000311.1:2561-4228 GCA_964465175.1 uncultured Burkholderiaceae bacterium
TGATATCCAATAAAGTGTCGACCGATGCAACACGTGCTGCGACTTGACGCGTGGTGTGCTTGAGCCAATATTTACGACGTACATCCAAGGCATCTTCGGACAACCAACACAAATCAGCGCTGAGATTTTTCAAAACAGCCGCTGGTCTATCGGCGCCCGCGAGCATATCGCCGCGTGAAATATCGACGTATTCGTTTAATAAAATCGTCACCGATTGCCCAACCACGGCGGTTGACAAAGAACCATCCAAAGTTTGGATCGCTTTCACTGTCGCACTCTGACCAGAAGGCTGCACCACGATGCTGTCACCAACACTAATTTTGCCCGCTTCGATACGTCCCATGTAGCCACGGAAGTCATTCGCCTCGTGACCATTGTGGCGCGCGACTAATTGCACAGGAAAGCGGAAAGGCTCGTCGTGGCATTCGTCGTAGACACTTAAAGATTCTAGCAGCGCGATTAAAGTCGGGCCCTGATACCACGCTAAATTGTCGCTATTGGTGACGACATTATCGCCAGCCAATGCGGATAAAGGAATCGGATGTACATCTTTTAAACCGAGTTGTGCTGCGAATTCTTGATACGCGCCGACGATGCGGTCATACACGCTTTGATCGTAATTCACCAAATCCATTTTATTGACTGCAACGATCACGTGTTCGATTTGCAGTAAATGCGCAATGGTGGAATGGCGTTTTGTCTGTGTCAGCAATTCCACGCTGCCATCGTCACCGAGTTTCACTTTAGAGACGTCAATCAAAATAATCACGGCATCGGCAGTCGAGGCACCAGTGACCATATTGCGCGTGTATTGTTCATGGCCTGGTGTATCGGCGATGATGAATTTGCGCTTAGGTGTAGCGAAGTAACGGTAGGCGACGTCAATTGTGATGCCTTGTTCGCGTTCCGCTTCTAAACCATCAGTTAGCAAAGACAAATCGATCGTATCGCCAACGGTGCGCTTGTGTTTGGCTTTGGAAATCGCACTGAGTTGATCGGCAAAAATACCTTTACTATCGAATAGTAAGCGACCGATCAGCGTACTCTTACCATCATCGACGGAACCTGCTGTGATGAAGCGTAGCAGGCCACGCTCACGGCTGACATCGATGGAAGTGGTGGATGCTTGTACCTGGGTGCTCATTAGAAATATCCTTCTTTTTTACGTTTCTCCATGGATGACTCAGAGGTCTGATCATCCATGCGTGTCGCGCCGCGTTCTGTGATTTGGGTGACGGCGGTTTCTTCAATAATCGCTTCGACAGTGGCAGCATCGGAGGATACTGGGCAAGTGCAAGAAATATCGCCAACAGTACGGAAACGCACCACTTGTTTTTCTACCGTTTCGCCCGCGCGTGGTGGGGTTAAATCGGTTACCGGAACTAATAAGCCATTACGTGGAATTACTTCACGTTCGTGGGCAAAATAGATCGGTGGTAATTCGAGTTTTTCACGTGCGATGTATTGCCAAACATCGAGCTCAGTCCAATTAGAAATCGGGAACACGCGCATGTTTTCCCCAGGATGCACGCGAGTGTTATACAAGTCCCACAATTCAGGGCGTTGGGCTTTGGGATTCCATTGACCGAATTCATCGCGGAAGGAAAAAATACGTTCTTTAGCACGGGCTTTTTCTTCGTCACGACGCGCGCCACCGATGCAGGCAT
>CAYXJI010000311.1:4238-4855 GCA_964465175.1 uncultured Burkholderiaceae bacterium
CAAACTTGTGCTCCGCGATGGTCTCTAACAAAGTTACCGCTTGTGCGGCATTGCGTGAATCTGTTTTTGGATTACGCAGACGCACCGTGCCGCGATTAATCGAGTCTTCCACCGAACCGACGATCAGACGCTCACCTAATTCGGCGACGCGCTTATCACGGAAAGTGATCACTTCAGGAAAGTTGTGACCGGTATCCACATGCACCAGTGGGAAGGGAAATTTGCCCGGGCGAAAGGCTTTCTCGGCGATACGCAATAACACCACAGAATCTTTACCACCTGAAAATAACAGGGCAGGATTAGTACATTCGGCAGCTACTTCACGCATGATGTGGATGGCTTCCGATTCTAGCCAATCGAGATGGCGATTACTCGCGGCATCAATGAAGTGATTTTCAACTACGGTGTTCATGCTTGACCTTTTAATTCGGTTTTAGATTTCTAATTAATGTTGGCAATTATTATGTTCTCTATGAGAGAAAATCAAAAGCATAAACCGCAGAGGCGCAGAGTACGCAGAGAAAGACAAAGAAAATTCTTTGCGTACTCTGCGCCTCTGCGGCAAGAGTGCTTGATTTTGATGTTCTTCGTAGAGGTCTGAATACTGATTAATTTTG
>CAYXJI010000312.1:0-1117 GCA_964465175.1 uncultured Burkholderiaceae bacterium
AAGACTTATCGTATCAATACTTTTTCTTGAAAGTCCCAAATACCAGAATCGGACATCGCCGCCACATTCAAGCGCATATGCGTTGACGGCAATTGATGTGGTGAAAACAAACTACCCGGCGAGAGCAGGAAGCCTTGTTCCAAGGCTTTTTCCGTTAGCGCTATCGTGTCTTTACCCGTATCTACCCATAAAAACATACCTGCTGGCGTGCGATAGCTAACTTGCATGCCTATTCTTTCTACACGATGCGTGACTTCTTCGCGAGCGCTGTCTAGCTTGCTACGTATCCTATCGACATGTTTGCGATAATGTCCCTCGGATAAGATTTTGTGTACAACGCGTTCGCTGATTTCATTGGTCGTTAAGCTTGAGAGCATTTTGCGATCAGCTAAGCGTATGGCGGTTTCGCGCGAAGTCGCGATAAATCCTACGCGAAGATTCGCCGCTAGCGTCTTAGAAAATCCTCCTAAATAAATTACACGATGGAGCTGGTCGAGCGCTGCTATACGGGTTGCGGCTTGCACGGCAGAGCCTGGGTGCATGTCGCAATAAATGTCGTCTTCCACAATCATAAAATCGTGCTGCTCAGCGGTCTTTAAGACTTGAAAGGCCTTTGCTGCCGAGAGTGAAGTCGAGGTCGGGTTATGTAAAACGGAATGAATAATATACAGCTTAGGCTTATGCAATGCAGCGAGTTCGGCCAGTTTGGCGACATCAGGGCCATCGTGTAAGCGTGGAATGCCAATTACTTTGGTGCCCAAGGTGGCAAAGGTACCAAACATCAAGAACCAAGCGGGATCGTCGACAAAAATGGTATCGCCAGGTCTGGTAAATTCACGCGCAACTAAGTCAAGCGCTTGGGTCACACCATTCGTTGTCACGATTTGTTCGGGTGCAGCGGCGATCTCAAGTTCTGCCAATTTCAATTGTAATTGCTGACGAAATGGCAGAAAACCTTGCTGTGTGCCGTAGTGTAGCAACAGACTCTGATTGAGCCGACTGACTGCACGTAATCCGTTGGCGACCAGCTCTCCATCCAGCCATTCATAGGGTAATAAGCCAGAGCCGGGCATTTTTTGTGGTGGCAATTGGCGCAACATATTGCGCACTAGCCACA
>CAYXJI010000312.1:1164-4608 GCA_964465175.1 uncultured Burkholderiaceae bacterium
GCTTGGGATTTCTTGGGTGTGAGGGTGACTGGTATTGATCAAAGACGCACGCTCACGTACAAAAAAGCCAGAGCCGCGGCGCGATTCCAAATACCCATTCGCCACCAAACGGTCATAGGCTTCAACCACCGTAAAACGCGACACTTTTTGTTCATCCGCGAACTGGCGTATTGATGGCATGCGCGATCCGGTACGCAATAATTTATCATCAATTCGGCATGCCACAGAGTGAACGATTTGTTCGACCAGAGAGCCACCAGAATCGCGTGACACCATACTGCCTATCGATAATGTCGCGCTAGAACGCATAAGGAGGAGAGTGCTTTCTATTCTGTATTGGTGAGAGTGCCATGACAGTATAAAATCTATTTAATCGATTGTATTGGTACTGTATTGGTTTTTGCGGGTAGCATAGCATAAAGTACAAGTGAAATACGGGCAATTGTTTGTTTTTGGATTTCAGGGTGGTCTTGCTACCGCTTGCCGCTTACAATATTGGTTTTTGCTGTAGCAACGCAGTTTTAGCGCAGTTTTAATCTTGAGTTGGATTCAGAATCACTTTATCTAGGAAACATTATGTCAGTTTACGAAAAATTAAAAGCCTTGAATATTGAATTGCCAGCCGTTGCCGCCCCAGCCGCTGCTTATGTGATGCATGCACAAACAGGGAATACGGTATTTTTGTCTGGCCATATCGCCAAAAAAGATGGCAAGGTTTGGGTAGGGCAATTAGGTAAAAATATGGAAACAGCCGAGGGCAAAGAGGCAGCACGTGCAATCGCAATTGATTTGCTGGCGACCTTGCAAGATGCGTGTGGCGGTGATCTCAATCGCGTTAAGCGCATCGTAAAACTCATGAGCTTAGTCAATTCGACTTCAGAGTTTACCGAGCAACATTTGGTAACCAACGGTGCTTCTGAATTGATTGGTGAAATTTTTGGTGAACAAGGCAAACATGCACGCTCCGCTTTTGGTGTTGCACAAATTCCTTTAGGTGCCTGTGTTGAAATCGAAATGATCGCGGAAATTGCTTGAGTTCGCGCGACTACCATAGTGTCCCACCCTAATGTAGCTGAAATGTAGCGGAAAGTTTTGTGAGTACAAGTTGGATAGCGAAAAGCTGCTTGTACTCGTTTGTTGTTTATTTTATGAAGTGAACCAAGATGAGCCTGCCAAATTTAAAACCGATAGATTGGAAATTTTCCGAGCGCGCAGAACAGTTACAAAGTTCCGCTATCCGTGAAATTCTCAAAGTGACCATGCGTCCTGAAGTGATTTCTTTTGCAGGTGGTTTGCCTTCACCAGAAACCTTTCCAGTCGAGCGTATGCGCGCCGCATTCGACAAAGTCTTGGCCGAAAACGGCAAGACAGCTTTGCAGTATGGAACTACCGATGGTTACGCACCTTTGCGTGAATTCATTGCGAAGTCCTTATCGACAGCCGATTGCACCATCACTGCCGATCAAGTCATGATGGTGTCGGGTTCGCAGCAAGGGCTAGACTTGATTGCCAAAGTCTTGGTCGATGAAGGCAGCAAAATCTTGGTGGAGACACCAAGTTACCTAGGTGCCTTGCAAGCTTTCTCGGTCTATCGCCCAGATTTTGTGTCGATAGAAATGGACAATGATGGTGTGGTTCCTGCATCGGTGGCAGCCAAAGGCGAGGGCGCGAAATTATTTTACGCATTGCCCAATTTTCAAAATCCCACAGGCCGCACTTTATCCGTCGAACGTCGTCAAGAATTGGTAGAAACCTGCGCCCGCATGGGAATTCCTCTAATTGAGGACAATCCTTACGGTGATTTGTGCTACAGCGGCGAGCCTTTACCTAAGCTCTTGAATATGAATCCCGACGGTGTAATCTACCTCGGTTCGTTTTCAAAAATATTGACGCCAGGTATACGCCTTGGCTACATGGTTGCGCCAGTTCCCTTGATTCGTAAATTGGAACAAGCCAAGCAAGCCACCGATTTGCATACCTCGACCTTGACCCAGATGGCGGTCTACGAAGTGATCAAGGATGGTTTCTTGGATGAGCACATCCCAAGTATTCGTCGTTTTTACTCGGCACAATGCGATGTGATGTTGGCGGCAATGACTAAGCATTTTCCTGAAGGTGTTACTTGGACTCGTCCGATTGGTGGCATGTTTATTTGGGCGACCTTGCCGAAACAGATTCACAGAAAAGATTTGCTAGCGGATGCATTGGCGAATAATGTGGCGTTTGTGCCGGGCGGACCGTTTTATGCAAATGAAGCAGAAACGAATACCTTCCGTTTGAGCTTTGTGACCGTGTCGCCTGAAAAAATTAATGAAGGCATAGAGAAGATCGGCAATTTGATTAAAGCACGCCTGTAATCTTGCTCAACCGAGAATGCTGGAAAAAAGGCTAGTCTACTTTAGACTGGCCTTTTTTATTATGCCGAATTCGTCATAGAACATCAGGCGCCTATCAAGACGGTTTAAAGGGTTTTTGCTAAAGTCTTCGTCACGTAGAAGTTTGACCAATTTCGATTGAAGGAATGAATATGAGTACTATCGGCGGATCAAATGCGGCAGCAGAATTATCAAGTATCGTCAAAGCGTTTACAGCGACGCCATAAAGCTGCCACTCTGATGCAAGAACGTGGCATCGCGGCGCTGATTTTGAGTGCTAGTACCAGCTTGTACTACTTCAGCGGATTGTCTTGGTACCAAAGCGAGCGCTTGGTTGGTGCAATCTTGACCCAAACGGGGCAGCTAATTTTTATCAGTCCTGCATTTGAAGATTCAAAATTACGTGAAACGCTAGGTGATCAAGCTGATATCCGGTTATGGGAAGAGGATGAAAGTCCCTACGAGCTAGTTGCGCAAATTCTGAAAGATGAAGGCCTCACTGGTACGGTTGCCTTAGATGAGGCCGCGCCTTTTTTTATCGCCGATGGTTTGCGTATGGCACTGAGATCGCAAGAGATCGTCAATGGTATGCTGATTACGGCAGCATGTCGTATGCACAAATCTGTCAATGAAATCGCCTTGATGCAAAGTGCGAAGAACATTACTTTGGAAGTACAAAGACGCACCGCAAGAATTCTGCGCGAAGGTATTTCTTCGGTCGAGGTTGCCGATTTTATTAATCAAGCGCATCGTGCTTTTGGTGGTAGTAGTTCGACATTTTGTATCGTTAGTTTTGGTTTGCCTACGTCGATTCCACATGGCCCCGACGGTGTGCAGTATTTGAAAGAGGGCGATATGGTCTTGATCGATACTGGCTGCATGATAGAGCGCTACCATTCCGATATCACACGTAGTTATGTATTTGGTGAACCAAGCGCGCGCCAGCGTAGTATGTGGGAATTAGAAAAAGCCGCGCAGGCGGCTGCCTTTGACGCGGCACAAATTGGTGTTCCCTGTGAAGAAGTCGATGCTGCCGCGCGGCGTGTGTTAGACGCAGCGGGCTTAGGTC
>CAYXJI010000312.1:4618-4826 GCA_964465175.1 uncultured Burkholderiaceae bacterium
AAAACGCCGGGCTTACCGCATCGCACGGGTCATGGTATTGGCCTCGATATTCATGAGTGGACTTATCTAGTCAAAGGCAATAAAACACCACTCGCCGCCGGCATGTGTTTTAGTAATGAGCCTATGATCTGCTTGGATGGTGAGTTTGGCATACGATTAGAAGATCACTTTTACATGACGGAGCAAGGGCCAAAATGGTTCACAGGGC
>CAYXJI010000313.1:0-572 GCA_964465175.1 uncultured Burkholderiaceae bacterium
TTTTAGTCGCCTTCGAATTATCTTGGTCGATACCAGTCATCCAGGCAATATAGGCGCAGTCGCTCGTGCCATGAAAACTATGGGTTTTTCTGATTTGCGCTTGGTCAATCCACGCTTTGACGATGCGCTCACCCATCCTGATGCCATCGCTTTCGCCAGTGGAGCGCAGGATATTTTGGCATCGGCAAAGGTGGTTGATAGGATAGAAGATGCCTTAGTGGACTGCCATTTTGTTGCTGCTGTGAGTGCGCGCCTGCGTGAATTTTCACCACCAATATGGATGCCGCGTGAGTTTGCCGATAAAGCAGTCAATGAAATAACTCAGCCGCTTGCACTCGTATTCGGGAGTGAGCGTTTTGGTTTGCCCAATGAGATTGTGATGAATAGCAATGTCTTGATTAATGTTCCTGCCAATCCTGACTATTCGTCCTTAAATCTCGCGCAAGCGGTGCAAATTTTGGCTTATGAATGTCGTATGAGTGCCTTGGTTGGTAGTCAATGTGAAATGCCGAAATCTGAAGTAGGATTTCAAGGGCGGGCGGCTTCCCTCGAACAAATCGATAAAATGTATG
>CAYXJI010000313.1:582-4826 GCA_964465175.1 uncultured Burkholderiaceae bacterium
TGTATGCACATTTAGAGCATGCACTTGTAAAAATTAATTTTCTAGATCCTCAGAACCCCAAGAAACTGATGCCAAGGTTGAAGCGTTTGTTTTCTAGAGCTCAACTAGAGGTTGAAGAAGTGAACATAATTCGCGGAATTTCAAAGAAAATAGTGGGCGATGAGTAATTTTCCTAATTATGTTTTTTGCATATTTTAATTAAAATCAATTGGTTTTAATGAGTAGTTGGTTTGTCTACTTGTGGCGACGAATTGTGTCATTTTGTGAAAAAATACTTGATTGAATGCAAAATTCAGACGGTTTGCCTTTGAAAGTGCATATAAAACAAGTAACATTGTGCTTAGTTTGGGATAAATGAAAGTTAATTTTGTTGCAAGTTACCACTTGTAATAGACTTCCTTACTTGTGCCCAAAGTCAATCAAGCCTTGAGGAAAATATTATTTTAATCAGTGTGCGCCATTTTTTAAGCCGCTTTGCACCTGCCTTGCTGATCTGTTCAGCCTTGGCACTGCCAGCGTTTGGTCTCGGTCTAGGAGAGATTCGGGTGCGCTCGTCTTTAGGGCAAAGTCTATTGGCGCAGGCGGATATCATCGGCAGTGAGTCTGAAGCGTTGAATGCATCATGCTTACGTGCTCGTGTCCTAAGCATGGATGGCGTTTTTCTCGCTAGTGCGAACATCACTGTTGTACAAAATCAAAAGAAACGATCCCTGTCCTTCGAGACTAAGCAGGCTATTAATGAGCCTGCCGTGAATTTGGTGATCGATATTAATTGCGAAACACAATTGCATCGCGAATTCGCTATTTTGCTCGATCCGCCAGAGATGTTGGCGGGCGGCGCCATTCAAAATCGCAATGAGCTTGCGTCTTTAGGTTCACCGGTCCAGCTTGGCGTGGGGGCGAGTCAAACTACTGATAAGTCTCCTAGTAACGACGGTAAACCAGTCGCCAAATCTAAGCGGCGCCTTAGTCGTGATGGTGATGTGCCTACGCGAATCGCGGCGGTGAGTGAGCCAGATCAAGTCATACCTCCCGCCAGCCAGCGCAAGAAGGTGCAAGCCGCACCAAAAGATGTTTTAAAGCTGTCGGATGAGGTGATTATCCCCACTGTGCAGCAAGGCTTGCGTATGAGCGACGTTTTGAGTACGGAGTCAGGTAAAGAATTAATACAAAACATGGAAGAATTGCGCTTAGCTCAAGCAAAGATGGCAGCTATTTTGCGTGATGAAAAGCCCACTGTAGAAGTGCCAGTTGATAGTAAAGTTGCTGGCGATATATTGAATTTAAAGCAACAAGCGGAGCAATTAAAAAAACAGAATGCACTCGATAAAGCGGCGCTGTCGCAATTGCAAAACAAGCCAAGTTTCGATACCTGGTTGATCGTCTTGGCGATAGTTGCGATCATTGCGATTTTAGTTATTTTATTCCTCTTGGTGTATATACGGCGCAATTTGACCAATAAGATGCCTACTTGGTGGGAGGATGAATCCTTGAGTAGTGAGATTTCGCCTCCGGAAAAAATTGAAGATGTGATTAAAAACTTGCAGGCGAGCTACGATTCTGACACCAGCAATGTAGGCTCCACCAATGCAGTATCAGAGAAAAAAAATTCGGTACCTGCGGCTAACTTGCGCGAAGCCGCTAGTCAAGCTGATGTTCCAGCTTCCAAGCCAGTCGTGTCCGAGACTGTCGTGGGACGTACCCCAACCTTAGAAGAAACTAATAGTAGTATTTTTAATTTCTTTACGCCGCGCGGTAGCTCCGTCAAGGTTGAAGAAATTTCTGATGTGACGCAGGAAGCGGAGTTTTGGATTTCAATGAATGACCCGCAGCGTGCGATCGAAATTTTGTCCGCACAAGAAAAAGTGGAGCAGCCTGATTCGCCCGTGCCTTGGTTATTTTTGCTGGATCTTTATCGCACCGTCAAAGACCAAGATAAATATAATCAATTGCGGGATCGTTTTATTGTTTTCTTTAATGCCAATATTCCAGATTATGAGACGGATCTTTCGCAGGTTCTTGATCGTCACCTTGAAGACTATCCCCATTTGACGCAGCGCATTTGTGAGGCTTGGGGTCAACAAGGCATCATCCCTTATTTGGAAAGCCTATTGATTGACGATAGAGAGGGAAAACGATCTGGTTTTGACTTGCCTGTTTATCGTGATATTTTGATGTTGCTAGGGATAGCGCATGAGCTGGATAAAATTATGGCAATTGAAGGTCCGGTGAAAGACACACGTCCTAGTGTGCCTGTAGTGCCGGTTGCAGATCTTGAGTTGGATCCCGTTGAAGAAGCAGATTTTGGTACGATAGAATTTGAAATGATCGACTTCCCCAAAATGGATGCAGCGAATAAATCCAGGTAAACATCCAGCTAGTCTTTCACATAATCCCGACAAGCTTTCTCTAGTCCTGACGTCTTGCTGGATTGAACATGGAGCGTCGGTCAAGAACAGGCTGGAGTCATTTTGCACATCAAGGTATAATCGCGCTTTCCGTTTCAACCCGCGATTTGTCTGTATTCTCTGTTCGTGTTCTCTCGTGATTTTGCTAACGCGAGCCTCGGAAAACAGCCACGTTGCCTCAACTACACCCACGCCATGTTGATATTGCCAGGCTCTAACGCCCTGTCTACCTTCCGAACTTCCGGTTTATTGTCCCGCTTGCAAGCTGTTGATGCCAATATTATTGGTGTCACGGCGCGCTATGTCCACTTTGTGGATGCTTCTGCACCATTGAGTGAGACTGACGTCAATCGCCTTAGCGCACTTTTGGTCTATGGTGATGCCTTCACCGCTAGCGAAGAAGGTGATGGTTTTGTTGTGATTCCACGCTTTGGTACGATTTCACCTTGGGCCTCAAAAGCGACAGATATTACCCACAATTGCGGAATGCAGCACATCAAACGCTTGGAGCGTGGCGTGCAGTATTTTGTGCAAGTGAAAACGGGTTTGTTGGGCGGTGCAAAGAAATTGGCAGTGGAGTCTAAGCAAGCCGTGATTGCCTTATTGCATGACCGTATGACAGAGATGGTTTTGGAAGATGTGAACGCTGCCAGTGGCCTGTTCACTGAATTGGAAGCGAAACCATTAGAGTACGTAGACGTCATTGGCGGAGGTAAAGCAGCTTTGCTTGATGCCAATAGCGTCTTGGGTTTGGCGCTGTCTGATGATGAAGTGGAATATTTAGTCGATGCGTTTACGACGGCAAAACGTAATCCTACCGACGTCGAATTGATGATGTTTGCGCAGGCCAATAGCGAGCATTGCCGCCATAAAATTTTCAATGCGGACTGGACTATCGACGGCGAGAAAAAAGATATCTCGCTGTTTGGTATGATCAAGAACACGCATTTGCTACAACCAAAAGGCACGATCGTTGCCTACAGTGATAATTCTTCCATCATGGAAGGCGCTACCGTTACTCGCTTTTATCCAAATGGCGCGGTGAACGGCAATGAATACCAGTCATCCGTTGAATTGACTCACACCTTGATGAAGGTGGAGACACATAATCATCCGACGGCGATTTCACCATTTCCCGGTGCGTCGACTGGCGCTGGCGGCGAAATCCGTGATGAAGGTGCGACAGGCCGTGGTGCTAAGCCAAAGGCTGGACTGACTGGCTTTACCGTTTCGAATTTGAATTTACCAGGCAATGTGCAAGCTTGGGAAAACGCCAGTGATGTGTTGAGCAATAACGCCACAACGCAGCAATACGGCAAACCAGATCGCATCGCTTCGCCTTTGCAAATTATGATAGAAGGTCCGATTGGCGGCGCGGCGTTCAGCAATGAATTTGGTCGTCCTGTTTTGGGTGGTTATTTCCGTACCTACGAACAAAATGTGGGCGGCACTGTGCACGGCTACCACAAGCCCATCATGATCGCGGGCGGTATCGGTAGTATCAACGATAAACACACCAAAAAATTTGATTTGCCGGTCGGTAGCTTATTAATTCAACTCGGCGGTCCAGGTATGCGCATCGGCATGGGCGGTAGTGCCGCATCGTCGATGGCGACGGGAACTAATACCGCGGATTTGGATTTTGATTCGGTGCAACGTGGCAATCCAGAGATGGAACGTCGTGCGCAAGAAGTGATTAACTCTTGCTGGCAATTGGGCGACAATAATCCTATCTTATCGATTCATGATGTGGGCGCGGGCGGACTCTCGAATGCCTTCCCTGAAATCACGAACGACGCAAAACGCGGTGCGATTTTTGATTTGCGCAAAGTGCCT
>CAYXJI010000314.1:0-4819 GCA_964465175.1 uncultured Burkholderiaceae bacterium
TTTGATCAAAGTGCGTGATATGCAAGAAGCTTGCGATATCGCGAATGATATTGCGGCCGAGCATTTAGAAATTTCAGCCGATAATCCGCAACAATGGGCAGATCAAATTCGGCACGCTGGCGCGATGTTCCTCGGTCGTTTTTCATCTGAGTCTTTGGGCGATTATTGCGCTGGGCCGAATCACGTATTGCCAACTTCACGTACTGCACGTTTTTCTTCGCCTTTGGGTGTGTACGATTTTCAAAAACGTTCATCGATGATCCAAGTCAGCGAGCAGGGCGCGCAGACGCTTGGTAAGATCGCAGCGGAACTCGCTTATGGTGAAGGCCTACCAGCGCATGCCCGTAGTGCTGAATTGCGTTTGAAATAGATCAGTCAATGAAGATCAAAATCTTTAACCGCAGAGGCGCAGAGAACGCAGAGGAAAGCATGAAGAATATCTCTGCGTTCTCTGCGCCTCTGCGGCAATATTTTTTGAGTTATTCGATAGTATGACTAGTTTTATCAATCAAATTTTTAACGAAGATGCCATCCTATGGTCTGGGTAAGGATTACGGCAATGATTCTGACAAACAAGAAGCAGCTGAATATTTGGCGTGGACCGAGCGCTGGATCGATGCCGCACTGCCCAAGCTCAAACCGACCGGATCTCTGTATATCTTTTTGACCTGGCGCTATTCACCGGAAATCTTTGTGATGCTGAAGCAGCGCATGACGATGATTAATGAAATCATTTGGGATAGACGTGTTCCTTCTATGGGCGGTAGCGTGCGTAGCTTTAGTTCTGTGCACGACACCATAGGTTTATTCGTGAGATCAAAGAACTATTATTTTGATCTCGACGCCGTACGCATTCCTTATGATGCCGCGACCAAGAAAGCGCGTTCACGGTCTATCTTTGTCGGCGCGAAATGGTTAGAGCTAGGTTATAACCCGAAAGATTTGTGGAGTGTTTCTCGCCTACACAAAGAAGATGCCGAGCGGGTTGAACATCCAACGCAAAAACCGCTAGAGATTATTCAACGCATGCTGCGTGCATCCTGTCCCGAAAACGGGGTGGTACTTGATCCCTTCATGGGCAGTGGCACCACCGCGATTGCCGCCAAGCGTTGCGGCCGACAATTTGTCGGCTTTGAACTCAATCCAGATTATTGCGCCATCATAGAGGCGCGCCTACAGTCGACAGAAGCAGAGCTACAAGTTCTGAGCAATCAACCGACCGAACCAGTGCGGGCCAAACCCGCAACGAAGAAAAAAACTAGCAAAGCGACCAGCGCAAATAAAGGTCGTGGCAAAAAGAATAATGAAACTACGACGACTACAACGCAAACCGGTGCGCGAAAGCCAACGCGACGTAGAAAGAGCGTAACAGTGGCAGACGAAAGTCAAACCCCCTCAACGCCGAGGCGCTGAGGTACGTGGAGAAAACCCATAGCGTTTTTGCTTTTCTCTGCGCTGCTCGGCGCCTCTGCGTCTCAGCGTTGAGGGGCTTAAAATGTTTTATGCATTTTCTCTGTGCCTCTGTGTTGAGAGGTTTTAGTTTTTAATTTTTAGATGCCTAGCTAATCCGAAAAAACCTACTAAGAGCAAAAGTCTCATGTCACTAGTTGAAAATATTATCCGCGCCGATGTGCGCGCTTTGTCGGCTTATCACGTGCCGGACGCGTCGGGTTTTTTGAAACTCGATGCGATGGAAAATCCGTACACGCTAACGCCTGCACTGAAACAGGTATTGGCAAAACGCTTGTCCGAAACCGATCTAAATCGTTATCCCGTGCCAAGTTATGTCGGTGTCAAAGCCGCACTCAGCACGCATTTTGGCATACCTGAGGGCTACGATTTGGTGTTGGGCAATGGCTCGGATGAATTGATCGCAATGATCAGCATCGCCTGCGCCAAGCCGGGCGCAAAAGTCTTAGCACCTATGCCGGGGTTTGTGATGTATGCGATGTCGGCGAAGTTTGCGGGTATGGAATTTATTGACGTACCATTTAAAGCTGATTTCACTCTGGATAAAGCAGCGATGTTGGCGGCGATAGCAGAACATAGACCTGCCGTCACTTATTTGGCTTATCCAAACAATCCCACCGGCACTTTGTTTGACGCGGCGGACATGGAGGAGATCATCCGTGCCGTTGGTGATACGGGTTTGGTGATTATTGATGAAGCCTATCAGCCATTCGCACAAGCCAGTTTTATGTCGCGTTTGCCAGAATTTGCTAATCTAATCGTGATGCGCACCGTGTCGAAATTGGGCCTCGCGGGAGTCCGCTTAGGCTATATGTCTGCATCGCCAGAATTGCTAGCAGAATTTGATAAAGTTAGACCGCCGTATAACATTAATGTGTTAACCGAAGCAGCGATACTTTGCCTGCTCGAACACGCCGAAGTTTTTGAAGCGCAAGCCGCGCAACTACGGGCTCAGCGCAGTGAGTTGTCTAGTCAACTTGCGGCCTTGCCAGGGGTAGAAGTATTCCCTTCTGCGGCAAATTTTTTACTGGTTCGCGTATCAAACAATGCGAAAAGTGAGACTTATGGCAATGAAGTCTTCACAAAATTACTGGAACAAAAAATTTTAGTGAAAAATGTGGGTAAAATGCATGAGCTTTTGCGAAACTGCTTGCGGATCACCGTCAGCACACCAGAAGAAAACGCCTTATTTTTAAAAGCATTCACTCTCGCTTTAGCGAGCTAAACTCATCATGCAACGTACAGCGCAAGTTACACGCAACACCAACGAAACCAAGATTCGCGTCGCCGTCAATCTTGACGGCACCGGCAAACAATCTTTGAAAACCGGCGTGCCATTTTTAGATCATATGTTGGATCAAATTGCTCGTCATGGTTTGATTGATTTAGATATCGAAGCCGATGGCGATCTGCATATCGATGCGCATCACACAGTGGAAGATGTCGGCATCACTTTAGGCCAAGCATTTGCGCAAGCCATTGGCGATAAAAAAGGCATACGTCGTTATGGCCATGCGTATGTGCCTTTGGATGAAGCTTTGTCGCGTGTGGTGATTGATTTTTCCGGTCGCCCTGGCCTCGAATATCATGTTGATTTTAAACGCTCCATGATAGGTTCATTCGATGTTGATTTGACCCATGAATTTTTTCAAGGTTTCGTCAATCATGCTTTAGTCTCGCTCCACATCGATAATCTGCGTGGCGAGAATGCACATCATCAATGCGAAACTATTTTCAAAGCCTTTGGTCGCGCTCTGCGCATGGCGGCGGAATTAGACGAGCGTTCCTTAGGTATCATTCCATCCACTAAAGGTAGTCTATAAAAGAGCGGTCAGCAGCCCGATGCTAATATCACTCGCTGCTTACCAACACTTCACTATGTCTACTCCCTCATCGTTATGAATAAGATAGTTGTCGTCGATTACGGCATGGGTAACGTGCGCTCGGTCGCCCAGGCTTTTCGTGCCGTTGCACCGGAAGCACAGATTTTGATTTCCGGCGAATTGGCCGATATTCAATCCGCTGATCGTCTGGTTTTGCCAGGCCAAGGCGCGATGCCCGATTGCATGCGTTGTTTGCGCGAATCGGGTTTGCAAGAGGCGCTGCTGCAAGCTGCACGTGAGAAGCCTTTATTTGGTGTCTGTGTCGGTGAACAGATGTTATTCGACCTCAGTGCCGAAGGCGATACGCCTTGTTTAGGCTTACTGCCGGGCAAGGTGGTCCGCTTTGATTTAAGCGGACAATTGCAAGAAGATGGTTCCCGTTATAAAGTGCCACAAATGGGTTGGAATCGCGTGCGCCAAGCACAGAGTCATCCGCTGTGGCAGGGTATCGACGACGATAGTTATTTTTATTTTGTGCACAGCTATCTCGTCCAAGCAGAACGCGCGCAAGATGTCGTCGGTACGACAGAATACGGGCAAGTGTTTACTTCGGCAGTGGCGCGCGAGAATATTTTTGCGACGCAATTTCATCCCGAAAAGAGCGCGGCCGCTGGATTGCAACTGTATAAAAATTTTGTTCATTGGAATCCTTAGACCTTGAATTATTGAACATTTGGTCAAACTGTTGGTCTGTCATTTCTCTTAATTTTTTATTTTTAATTACCCTATAAATTCATCATGCTGCTCATTCCTGCTATCGACCTGAAAGACGGTCACTGCGTACGCCTCAAACAAGGCGATATGGATCAAGCCACAGTATTCTCCGAAGCGCCTGCCGATATGGCACGCCATTGGCTAGAACAAGGCGCGCGGCGTCTGCATCTGGTGGATCTGAATGGCGCGTTCGCTGGTAAGCCAAAAAATGAAGCGGCGATCAAAGCGATTATCAAGACCGTGCGCGACTATGCAGAAGAAACCGAGACCGAAGAAGTACCTGTGCAATTAGGTGGTGGTATTCGTGATCTCGATACGATTGAGCGCTATTTGAATGCGGGCATCTCTTACATCATCATTGGTACTGCCGCGGTGAAAAGCCCAGGCTTTTTGGCGGATGCTTGTAGCGCTTTCCCAGGGCAAATCATTGTGGGCATCGATGCTAAAGATGGCAAAGTGGCCACTGACGGTTGGAGCAAAATGTCGGGTCACGATGTGATTGATTTGGCGCAAAAATTTGAAGGTTATGGCGTAGAAGCGATTATCTATACTGACATCGGTCGTGATGGCATGATGGGCGGCGTGAATATTGACGCCACGGTGAAACTAGCTCAAGCCGTAACCGTGCCTGTGATCGCTTCGGGTGGCGTGCATGTCTTAGCCGATGTGGAAGCTTTGTGCGCGGTACAAGATGAAGGTGTAGAAGGCGTGATTTGCGGTCGTTCAATTTATGAGGGCACTTTAGATTTGGC
>CAYXJI010000315.1:0-4054 GCA_964465175.1 uncultured Burkholderiaceae bacterium
CAAGTGTGTTAAATTTTAGAAACATTTTTTGAAGTATTAGGAGTTATCATGGCCGTTCAGCAAAACAAAAAATCACCATCCAAACGTGGTATGCACCGTTCACACGATTTCTTGACTGCACCACAGTTAGGTATCGAGCCAACAACAGGTGAAACACATCTGCGTCACCACATCAGCCCAAATGGCTTTTACCGAGGTCGTAAAGTATTGAAAACTAAGAACGACGAGTAATTTGTTCTTAGTGATAAAGCGGCGTTGCGAGTCTCGTACTTGACGCCGCTTTTTTTTATTCTAAAAAATGTTCAAAAGCGATTTTTTCATTGATCCTTTCATTTCTCATGAATGGGTTTAAATCGGATGAATGTTTTTCTCATTCTTGATAAGATGAGCCTCTTGAAGTGAAGAAGTAGTAACAAATACATGACAATAAAAATTTCAATTGATTGTATGGGAGGCGATTTTGGCCCATCAGTCACTGTGGCGGCGGCAGTTTCATTTGCGAAGCGTGAACCGGATGTTGAATTTGTGTTGGTGGGGCAGGAAACTGTCTTGCAAGCCGAATTAAAAAAACTCGGCGCGTTAAGTCATCCACGATTATCGATTGTGCATGCGAGTGAAATGGTGGAGATGGATGATCCCATCGAAATCGCCTTGCGCAGAAAAAAAGACTCTTCCATGCGCGTCGCGCTAAATCAAGTGAAGGAAGGGCAGGCGCAAGCTTGCGTTTCGGCCGGTAATACTGGCGCCTTGATGGCGGTATCTCGCTATGTCCTGAAGACCATGCCGGGCGTGGATCGCCCCGCGATTTGCAGCATTTTGCCGAATCAGAAAAAACTCCCAACTTATATGCTGGACTTGGGCGCGAATGTGGATTGTGAGCCTTTGCATCTACATCAATTTGCGATTATGGGCTCAGCCTTGGTGGCAGCGCTTGAAAATAAACCGCGCCCGACCATAGGTTTGCTTAACGTCGGCGAAGAAGATATTAAAGGTAATGATGTGGTCAAGCGCACGGCGCAATTGTTGCGCGCCGATCATGAGCGTGGTCTTTTGAATTTTTACGGCAACGTCGAAGGCAATGATATTTTCAAGGGCACTACCGATATTGTCGTCTGCGATGGTTTCGTTGGGAATGTGACGCTGAAAGCCGTTGAAGGCCTCGGTCGGTTTGTGAAAACCACGATGACCGATGCATTCAAAAGCAATCCTTTGAATATTCTAGGCGCACTGATCGCACGTGGTGCTCTCAATCAAATTTCCAAAACCATGAATCCTTCCAATTACAATGGTGGAAGTTTGTTGGGCTTGCGCGGTGTGGTGATTAAAAGCCATGGCAGCGCAGATAAATATAGTTATGAATGGGCGATACAGCGCGCATTCGATGCAGTAAAAAACGATGTGCTCGCGCGCATCACGACATCCTTGGCGGAATTAATGCCAGTGCCCGCAGAGGCAAGTACAGCTAGTTCCGGTTCGACTGAAGTATCATAAAGATAAAAACGCATGACTTTCTATAGCAAAATTATAGGCACAGGAAGCTACCTGCCACCGAGAAAAGTAACAAATCAAGAATTAGCAGAACAATTAGCAGTCAAAGGCATTGAGACTTCCGATGAGTGGATCGTATCGCGCAGTGGGATTTCTGCTCGTCACTATGCTGAGCCCAATGTTAGCTCTAGTGATATGGCGGTCGAGGCAGCAAAGCGCGCGCTAGAAGCTGCTGATTTACAAGCCAACGATATTGATCTCATTATTTTGGCGACGTCCACGCCCGATTTTTTTGGTGGATTTCCGAGCACGGCTTGTGTCGTGCAAAATAAATTAGGCATCACTAACGGTGCCGCTGCAGTCGATGTGCAGGCGGTCTGTAGTGGATTTATTTATGCGATGGCAATGGCCGACAGCATGATTAAATCTGGCTCACACAAAAAAGCATTAATCATCGGTGCAGAAGTATTCTCGCGCATTTTGAATTTTGAAGATCGTACGACCTGTGTGTTGTTCGGCGATGGTGCTGGCGCTATCGTGATGGCGCAGTCGGATGAACCAGGTGTGTTGGCGACGAAATTGCATGCTGATGGTAGTCATGGGCATATTTTGTGCGTGCCCGGAAGTGTCAATGCAGGTGTGATCGCGGGTAGCGCGTTTTTGTATATGGACGGTCAAGCGGTGTTTAAATTGGCGGTCAATGTGCTTGAAAAAGTGGCTAACGAAGCCTTGGAAATCGCTGGCATGGACGCGAGTCAAATTGATTGGTTGATTCCGCATCAGGCGAATATCCGTATTATGCAAAGCACTGCAAAAAAATTAAAAATGCCCCTAGATAAAGTGGTCGTGACCGTTGATCAGCATGGCAATACTTCTGCTGCGTCGATTCCTCTGGCTTTGGATGTGGCTGTGCGTGATGGTCGCGTCAAAAAAGGTCAGATCGTGATGTTGGAGGGCGTTGGTGGTGGCTTCACCTGGGGCGCCGCTTTAGTTAAGATGTAAGGCTGATGGCATTGTTGTTCTCATTGAATAATTTGTAGAGTGAAAATATTATGACGCAATTTGCATTTGTATTTCCAGGGCAGGGTTCGCAAGCTATTGGTATGTTAAATGGCTTTGCTGGTAACCCCGTTGTGCAAGACACGATAGTCGAAGCTTCTGATGCTTTGCAAATGGATTTGGGGAAGTTGATTTCCGAAGGTCCTAAAGAAGATTTAGATTTAACGACCAATACACAGCCTGTCATGTTGACGGCAGCTGTCGCTACTTATCGTGCGTGGATTGCAGCGGGTGGCAAGTTGCCTTCTATCGTCGCCGGGCATAGTTTGGGCGAATATTCTGCCTTGGTCGCAGCGGGTGTCATTGCTTTTAAAGATGCCGTGCCTTTGGTGCGTTTTCGTGCGCAAGCGATGCAAAGCGCCGTACCCGTAGGTCAGGGTGGTATGGCTGCTATTTTGGGTTTGAGCGATGCCGATGTAATCGCTGCATGTGTAGAGGCTGCTGCCGCAACTTCTGAAGTTGTTGAGGCGGTCAATTTTAATGCGCCAGCACAGGTGGTGATCGCGGGTAGTAAGGCAGCGGTTGAACGTGCGTGTGAGTTGGCGAAAGCAAAGGGCGCAAAACGTGCCTTGCCGTTGCCAGTTTCAGCGCCTTTCCATTCTTCCTTATTAAAACCAGCGTCGGATCAATTGCGTGAGTATTTGGTGAATGTACCATTCTCGGCACCCGCGATTGCCTTAATTAATAATGTGGATGTCGCGATATTTACTGACCCAGCGTTGATTAAAGATGCTTTGGTGCGTCAGGCGGCAAGTCCTGTTCGTTGGGTTGAAACGGTGAATGCGATTGCTGCATCTGGCATTGCGCAATTGATCGAATGCGGTCCAGGCAAGGTGTTGGCGGGTTTAACTAAGCGCATCAATGGCGATTTGCTTGGTGATGCGATCTATGATCAAGAAACACTGGAAAAAGTATTGGCCGCCTTGGGTTGAAATTAAGGGCGGTGTCAGTTCAAGCAGTATTGCATTCAATAAATTGTAATTAGTGACGGGTGCATAGTCGCTCAGTCGGACAAGATAGTGAGGAAATATGACGCAACAATTAGCAAATCAAGTAGCTTTGGTAACGGGCGCTTCTCGTGGAATCGGTAAGGCCATCGCCATCGCATTGGCACAAGCTGGTGCCAAAGTGATAGGTACGGCGACTTCAGAATCTGGCGCGCAGGCCATTACGGCTTATTTGCAAGAAGTAAGTCCTGAGGCTGGTAGGGGCGTGGCGTTTAATGTCAATGATGTCGAACGTTGTAGTTCACTCGTAGATGAAATTCAAAAAGAATTTGGTTCTTTGTCGATCTTGGTAAATAATGCTGGCATCACGCAAGATCAATTGGCTATGCGCATGAAAGAAGATGATTGGGATAGTGTTATCTCGACTAATTTGAATTCTGTTGCCCGCTTATCGCGCGCCGTTTTGCGTGGCATGATGAAGGCGAAACATGGTCGCATCATTAATATCACGTCCGTGGTGGGTTCGTCTGGTAATCCGGGTCAAATGAATTATGCGGCAG
>CAYXJI010000315.1:4086-4818 GCA_964465175.1 uncultured Burkholderiaceae bacterium
TAGAGATAGGTAGTCGCAATATCACAGTCAATTGCATCGCGCCTGGCTTTATTGATACCGATATGACCAAGGCGTTGGCCGACGATCAAAAAGCGGCAATTCTCAGTCAAATTCCTATGGGCAAGCTAGGGCAGCCCGAAGACATTGCGGCTGCAACCGTATTTTTAGCCTCGCCGCAGGCTGGTTATGTCACGGGAACGACAATTCACGTGAATGGCGGCATGTATTTGTGTTAATGTAATTGTTGTAAATTAAGCGAATTTCGTGAAAATTAAGCGGAGTTGGCGGTGCGGCAACTAAAAATGCTCTTTTCGCGCGCAAACCTGATAAAATGCGCGCACTTTCTGTAACCACTAATGGAGACCACATGTCTGATATCGAACAACGCGTTAGAAAAATCGTCGCTGAACAATTAGGCGTCGCTGAAGCTGACATCAAAATTGAATCTTCTTTTGTTGACGACTTGGGTGCAGACTCACTCGACACAGTAGAATTAGTCATGGCTTTGGAAGACGAGTTCGAAATGGAAATCCCTGACGAACAAGCAGAAAAAATCACGACTGTTAAACAAGCAATCGACTACGCCACTGCGCACGTCAAAGCTTAATTCTGTCGGATTGCTTTATTAATTCCAGGAGAGACGCTTGAGCCTTACGAGTAAACGTCGAGTTGTAATTACTGGCCTTGGTTGTGTGTCTCCGGTCGGCAATAATATTGCCGATACATGGGGCG
>CAYXJI010000316.1:0-1408 GCA_964465175.1 uncultured Burkholderiaceae bacterium
AATAACACTTGTTTTATTTTTAAAATCTAACGCATTTGGATCAGTTTTGACAGCCAATTTATATTACTCCGATTTATATGGAAATAAATTATTCAAAGCTTCTTTACGTTTATTACAACCACAATCTTTTTTAGTTACTTTGGTATATGCTTCAGTTATTTTATTTAATTTCTGTTGTTTCTGTCTAAACAGAAATTTATATTTAAAAAAATGCGCATCGATGCGTTGAAGGATGCGCGTTGTGTTCCTTTTTATTTATCGTCGCCACGCACAAACTGCTGTACTTTAGCGCCCATCTTCAGTAGTTTCATTAAGGTAGTCGGTTCCAAACGCAGCATTTCATCGGTCCAACTGGTTAGGGTTTTCATCAGCGCTAATGTCTCTGCGATACGCGCTTTGCTGGCACGATCTTCTTGATCAATATCGGGGCTATCTAAGCAAGCCTGTAAAGTCGCGATGGTCGGATTTAATTCGCGTTCTTTGCGTTCACGGACGACGGTACGAAACAGTTCCCAGACATCGAGCGAGGTTTCAAAATGGGCGCGGCGGTCGCCCATCGTATGAGCGACTTTGACTAGCTTCCAGTTCTGTAACTCTTTGAGTGAATTCGATACATTCGAACGTGCCACGCCCAAGGTGTCGGCGATTTCCTCAGCAGTGAGTGGCGTGCCGACGATGTACAGCAAGGCGTGAATTTGACTGACGGTGCGATTAACGCCCCACATGGTGCCCATTTCGCCCCAGTGCAGTATGAATTTTTGTTTGACAGGTGTAAGTTCCATGTCTGCACTATAGTTAGTTCCTTAATTTCTGTCAAGACAGAAATTAAGGAAAATAAAATGGGGCTGAAAATTATTTGCAATGATCGGTGGCGACCTGATACGCAACGACAAATAAGGACAAGAGACTGCCACCTTGACGCAGGCAGTCGGGTTTTGCCGCACGATTGGCCGCTTGTTGAAATTTATCGTGTTTGCTCAGTCTGGGGTCTTCTAGTGAGTTGCCGCTCTTTTCTGCCATTTTTTGAATATCGGTTTTACTCGCTTCGTAAGCTGCTCGAACGGCTGCGCTATTGAGCCTGCCGTTAATACGTAACGCACTGCTCGCGCTTAGTGTTGGCTCGGCCGTGGTGGTTGCGGCGCTGATGGCTAGAGGGTCAGCGAGTGTTTCGGGTGGCGTCATTGTGGTACTGGATGTTGGCGGCGGCGTGTCTGTCTCAGGCTTGGGTTGGATAGCGGGTGGCGAAGTAGCAGATATCGCTGAAACTTTGGCAGCGGCGGGTTTTTTGCTTAGCGCATGGAGTGCCACTTTTATTTGCGGTTTTTGTTCTTCTTTGACTAATTGGAGTAGCGGCTTGCTGATCCAGGTCAATAGCAACTCCTTGCTATTTAGCGTCGTGCTGTTCGTT
>CAYXJI010000316.1:1434-4812 GCA_964465175.1 uncultured Burkholderiaceae bacterium
GGTATTGACGAAAGGCTGACTGAATAGGATAAAAAAACCTAAGGAAATCACTGCCGCAACCATTGATGCAAAGAGCCTTTGTGGCTTGGTGTGCGGTTGCCAGTTGAATTGATGTGCGAGCAAAGTGGGGGACATGTTAGCGGCAGTGGAGGCAGATGCGAAAGAATAAACTCAAATGTCTCATATGACTAGCATAACACTTAGGGCGCATTTGATAGGACTAAAGGCATCGCCATAATGTCCTATTTTGAATTGAATGCAGCAAATTCAGCTAGATAGCAAGCGCTTGGCAAATGCCGTATCAAGTCAGGTTTTGATCTACCTTAGGGTGCAGTCGATATTGATTTTTGCCAGATTTTTTGGCTTCATACATCGCTTCATCTGCTTGTAGCATGACCTTATGATGAATAAAGTCGGCGCTGTTGACAACTGTGATGCCTATGCTAGCACCGATGTGAATTGGGGCGATATCGTCGAAATAAATCGCTTGCGCTGCTGCCTGAACGATTTTTTCTGCGATGTTTTTCACATTGTCGAGTTGATCGATGGCTTTGAGAATGACGACAAATTCATCGCCACCGACGCGCGCGATAACATCAGATTTTCTCACAATCTTACTGAGGTTGTTGGTGAAATGGCAAAGCACTTTGTCACCCACTTCATGGCCAAACTGATCGTTCACTTCTTTAAATCCATCTAGATCTATCATTAGTATATAAAAGCTTTCTATCATGCCACTGTGCATCTCAAAGCGCAGGCGCGCCATGGCTTTTTCAAAGCCTAGTCGATTCGCAATGCCAGTTAAGTGATCGGTGATTGCCAATTGGGTTGCTGATTCTTCGATTTGTTTTCGTTCTGTGATGTCATTGACTAGTCCTTGTAACACACCGTCTTCGACCGAACTGAGCACTAGATTGATCCATTTTTTTTGTGCCGGTTGGCCGACTTCGATCATGAAGTCTTCTGAGGCGATTTGTTCGGCATAAGTAGCGTTTTCTAGCATGGTTTGCAGGCGTAGGGCGTATTCACTTAAATTGATCAGCAGACTGTTTTTGATATGGGACATCTCCGCATTGGTCGGGATTGCGAATAAGCGCAAATAGGCGGGATTCGAGGAAATTACCTCGCCATTTGGCTTGAGTAAAAAAATACCGGTCTCAGAATTTTCAAAGATTGCTTGAAACTTTCTTTCGCCGATTTGATGCTGTATGCGCAGTTCACGTTCATCTTCTAATAGGTTAGACAGCTTAGAAAATAGAGTATTGATGTCGGTCACCAATTGCCCAAGTTCATCACGCTCATTGCCGACTGGTAGCGCTAAGCTGGCATTTTCATTAGGTGGTAAATGATGTAGACGGTCGGAAATGGTCTTGATCGGACGAGTGATCATATACATTACGACATACATTACGACCCCGGCCATAATGAGCGCTTGTAGCAGCAAAAGAAATGCTGTGAAGCGTGCTTTGTGATTGATTTGATTGCGGATAAAGCTGAGGTCGGGTGTCAGTTCAATTTGACATACCGATTCGCTAGGGTTGAATGGAGAGTAAATATTTCTCTGTATGAGTAATTTAGATTGATCCCTCAAGCGCAGCAGACCGTTGTCTTGCACGCTTTTGTTTTTACGCAGCTCTGCCAGTGCCTGCTTCTCTGAATAAATTTTGACGCTGGCGACGTCTTCGTTTTTGAGGAGACCTTGTCCCACTTCTTTTGCTAGATTGGCGTCGAATAGATAGCAAGCGATGCTGACGGTATTTTCTACCGTGCTAAGCAAGGTATTCATACGATTTTTGACTAAGCCTTGCTCGGTATTGGCTTCCCAGTAATAAGTGAAGGCGGCGAAAATGCCTCCTACGAATAGAGTAATCGCCAGAACGACTGCGCTGCTACGGACAACGATGCTAGTACGAAGTAGGTTCAGCATGGATGGTGGGGTGAGTTCGTGTAATAAGCTTGTGTCATGGGATTCTCAGCGTAGTGGGTCAAAAACCACTCTTACGCGCTTATCAATTTTTTTGCGATCTATATAGGCAATCGCACCCTTTCGATTAATGACGATGTCGATGGCCTCGTCTTGGTTTGTGACTTGTTTGGGAGGAGCACCTTGACCTGAAAATAACAACCTCGCCCAGTAGGAGCTGATCTCAGACAACTCTTTATTCACCATCACGCTATAAAAATGGGCTTTTTCTGCGATGGGTGTTTCTAAATCTAGCGGCAATGCAATGATGCCCGAAGCGAGCTTACGATTGCGTCCCATATAGACATTGATCACTTCATCCTTGCTCATTTTTTCGATACCAGAATCCATGTTGGCGATCACCACAAAATCACTCACCGCGACACTAGGCCTGCTGTAACACAGCAAGGGCAGTGCGGCCAGTAAAATGAATAATCGTCGTTGTTGGCACATGATATTCGTGGTTAATCTTGGATTTTCGAGGTTATGCGTGACCCGTGCTTCACTCAATTAAAAACAAAGTTATAAGTACAACTGATGATGTTGCTCTTGCCATTCCATGTGGCGCTGGCCGCTCGGACCAATGCTCTTTCGGTGTTATGAATTTGATCGATTTGTATTTTAAAATCACTGTTATTACTAAGGTTGTAGCGCAGACCGATGGATAGGGTTTTTTGTGCACTCAATCCGTTGCTTGACACTTGCTGTATTGCTGCATTGAGTTGATCAAATTGAGGATTGACGCCAATTGGTAGTAAATTCGTAGGTAAAGGCTGGTCATCTATCGGCCTCGTTTTTGCCAAGGTGACATAGGGCGTCCATGCTTTCATACGGTAGCCGACAGTGATAAATGCGCTTTGATTTGAGTTGAAACTCAAGGTTTCAGATTGCAAGCGGCTGACCATAAATTGCGCGTGCCAAGGCGCTTGGTCGTAGACCAAACCGGCGGATAGATAACGCACTCTTTTTTCTTTAAAGCTCATGCTGTGTGCTACATGGGCTAAGTCGGGATTAATCGCCGTTAATTCTGGACTCGTGAGCGCATTCATTAGCGGGTGCAGCGATGCCAGCTCATTATTGAAAGTCAGATTGGTTAATCCTAGGCGAGCTAGCCAATGTTGCGATTGGAACTCGGCATGCGCACCCAAAATTTTTGCCCCTTTGAGTGAAAAGAAACCATTAAAGCTATCGGTTAACACTTGCTCTTGTGCTTGTCCGGCAAAAAATTTGAATTTGGTTTGGTTGGATTCGGTATTGAATTTGTAAACAGCATCGGCACCATCGATGTAAGAGACAATGAGATTGCCAAAATACTCGACTGGTGGTCTGACCCTGTGATAAGAGTAGGCCACATTGCGTGTGTCGGCCAAGGGATAAACATCGAAACCCAAACGACCCACGCGCAAATCAAGACT
>CAYXJI010000317.1:0-4797 GCA_964465175.1 uncultured Burkholderiaceae bacterium
GTGCCAAGGTCGCATCGACCGCACCCGCCTTGATCCACATATCGCTACGTAGCAGTAATAAAAAAGTTTCGATTAAGGCGGCATCAAAATATTTTTTTTCGCCACGATGATTTTGAAAAAATACGACGTGTAAGTGCATTTCGCCTATGTGTATTTCTTGGCGAACTGGTTTGCCAAGTTGCGAGCCTTTTTGTGCTTGGATGAGAATACCAAACCAGTCAAATTCCCAGCGGATACCGAGCAAGCCTGCACTTTCTAATATGGGCCAAGCGTGTTGTAAGAAGGTGGGCGCATCAAATTTGTGTTCCTCATTGAGGCGAATTAAGGCTAAATTGTGATTGCTGGCGGTGCGTGCTTGCCACCATAAATAGCTGAGCACCAGCCCGATGGTAGCGCCGATGATAATGAGTAGAGGGTAGAGCAGATTAAGCATCGCGCGCTATGCCGAATTTTTTTAAAAAATAATAAATGTTTTCGCGCTTAACACCCAAACGTTTGGCACTTTGATTGACGTTAAAACCAGTCTCTTTCAAAATTTGACGCACCAAACGCTCCTCGGCATCGACGCGCACACCTTTTAGACCTTCACTGATTTGTGCATTGATCGCGATGCGCGTAATGCCCTGTGTTCCTAATTCACGTTCCTTTTGTAAAAATAATTCAGCACGTCGCACGGCACGTAAAATAGCATCGGCACTGGCCGGTTTAGCCAAAAAATCAAAAGCACCTTCGCGGATCGCCGCCAGCGCCGCCGCCTCTTGATCTTGCCCCGTTAAGACTATGACTTTGACTGGCAAAATGGCAGCCTGTATTGCCTGTAAGGTGGCGATGCCTTCTGTGATGGTATGGGCGTGAGGTGGTAGACCCAAGTCGAGAATCACCACTGCCACGTTACTTTCTCGGTCTAACAGAGACAAAGCGGCGCTACGCGATTCTGCTTCATGCACTTGATAATCGTGCAGCTCGAAAATACCTCTTAACATCATGCGTAAGGCAGGATCATCATCGACCACGAGGACCTGAGTTGGGGCGGCGGTTGTCATGGAGTCGTTACTGGACTTGGGGTTTGCTTGCGAGTTTGGTTAGTCGCTGCTTGCGCTTTTTCCAAACCAATTAAGCGTTGTTCCAGAAATTTGAATTCATGCGGGTCTTTGATTTGCCCGCTTTGCAATAAGCCGCCTAGAAGAATTCTCGCGTGCTCTAATTCATTCATGTCCTCAAGTAAAAAAATTTCCATTTGCTTGGCCCAGCTCGGGACTTCGGGTGCAGTCGCATGCAGACGGATGGCTTGCGCATATTTTTGTGCTAGAGGTAAATCTTTTAATCGATGGCGCGCTAGGCTGGTAGCGTGCGCTAAGGCTTTCCAGCGATGATTAGGGTCTAGCAAAAATTGTTGGTAGATAAAATCCAACATGCGTCTTTGTTTCGGCTCATCCTTGACTTCGGCATACAGCTGGCTCGCAGCAAATAGTGGGTATTGTGATTGTGGATCGAGCGCGATGGTGCGCGCCAGCCAAGCCTCGACTTGGACATAGTCTAGCTGTTGAAAAGCGCGTTGAACTCCGGCTTGATTATCGAAGGCTTGCAGGTACAACATTGATAATTTTGAAAACGCAATCGGTTCACCAAATGCGGCTAAGCGCAGTGTAGGTAGACTAGGCGGTGGCATTAGATTTTCGGCTTTTGCTGACACGGCTGGCTGAGTAAAGTGCCACGCCAATTGCGCACAAAATGCAAGCACGAGCAGACTCAATGCAGACTTAGGGACATTGGAAAGTGGGCGTTCGCGCATTGTGATGGTCTATTCTCGGTCTAAATATTTTTGCGGTAGAGATCAAACAGTCCAGCGCCCACCAATAAGCCTACGCAGATGGTGCTTTGTATCGCAATAGGATTGAGATCTTGTAGTTGACCTGTGTGATACACCAGCCAATCGGTCTTGGTGAACTGATCCAAATGCGGGATGACGGCGGCAATCGCATTCATGAGTGCGCCCATCACTTGCTGCGAATTACTGGTCTCTACTTGCGCCTCTTTGGCGATTAGTTGTAGCGCCGTAATCGATCTTGCCAACAGATAAAACCCTAAAGTGGCGCTCAAGGCTGTCATAATTTGATTAAAGCTGAGCACGCACAGCATCGCGAAGGCGACGATGATCCACAATTCACATACCAAAGAAATGGTCCACAGCGCACTTTGCAGCGCGTTACTAAACAATAAAGTCAAGAGTCCAAACAGACACGCAGGCACAATGGCGAGCAGGGCAAAGCCTAAAAATTTACCGAGTAAATAGGCGGCACGGGGCAGGGCTAGCGAGAGTAGTAATTCTAGGCCTTTGTCGTTAAATTCGCGCACCATGCTGGTAACGACAAAGGTGGCCAATAAAAAGGCGGCGGCAAAACGTAAAAAGGCTGCCAACAGCGCCACTTGCGTTTGTTGGCTCTCTGTCAATGCGAGCGCATTTAAAAAGCCGCTGAGTCCCACGCCGATAAACAGCACGATGATGATGAGCCAGCTCAAGCGATTGCGCAGGGCTTCTAAGACGGTGTAAATGGCGATGCTAGAAATTTGTTTATGCATAAAATGAGGCGAGATCGCGAAGTTATCTTTGACGTTATTTATTTGCAATATCGACCACTCAGCGTAGATAAAATCGGACAGCAAAGTGAATAAGCCAAAGCGAGACATAATTTAAGATTATAGTGTGGTTTATCCTTGATCGATTTAATAAAATACAGCGTAGCGAGAAGAAGTGTGGGGATCAATATGATTTTGCAAAAGAGAAAAAAAACGCAGGGCTTTAGCTTGCTTGAGATCGCGATCGTGCTGCTGATTATCGGCTTGGCGTTTGGCATGATATTTAGCACGACGGGCGCACTGCGCGACGGACAACAACGCACCACCGTGCGTATCCAATTAGAGACCATAGACACGGCGCTGGCGAATTTTGTTGCGCAGTATAAGCGTTTGCCTTGTCCAGCGGATGCTACAGGGCGGGAGAAATTGTTAGTGGTACTGCCACCTGCAACCTCCCCTCCTTCAGGTGCGTGTGATCCTGCAGATCAAGTTAATGGCGTAGTACCTTGGGTAACATTGGGTTTAAGTGAAGCAGACGCGACGGATCCTTGGGCAAGACGGATAAGTTATAGAGTTGATCCTATATTGACGGCACCCACTGCGATAGCGCCTATGGATATGAGTCATTGTGATCCGTCTTCTAGTCTTGGCGGCTTAAGTGTGAACGGTGCTTGCAAAACGCCGGTATTGCCATGTACTGGGAGTGCGGGATGTACGTCCCCATCAGAATTTCTAGCTAATAAGGGCTTAGATGTATGGGACGGCCTCAATGGTGCTGCTGGTTGGGCGGTGCGCCAGAATAATCGTAGTAACGGTACAGGCGCTGCTTATGTTTTGATTTCGCATGGCGCTGATGGTGCCACGAATAATTCGCCGCCACCAATACCGCCGCCAGTCGTCACTTTAGAACAAGCTAATTTTAGTGATCGTCCCTTGGCGCTTCCGGTAACACAAGCAAATACTTACCGCGACGCGCCACTCAACGATGTCGTTGGCATTAATCATTTTGACGATTACCTCAGTCATCCGACCATCATGACCGTGTTAACGAAAGCGAATCTTGGACCGCGCGCGCATCCTTAGGCCTACACTTAGTGTTACACATAGTGCTACCCATAAGCAGGCGGGTTTTGCCTTAGTCGTCATTGTGGCGCTGGTCGCTATTTTGGCCATGGCTGTCTTCGCTAAATGGGCGATGTCTGATGCGCAGCGGCGCTTGTCAAAAACGACGGCGATCGGCAAGACATTGAGCAAAGTCGATCTGGCTTTGTTGAATTATGTGATTCAACATAGGCGTCTCCCTTGTCCTGCCGATGGGCGTATTGCGAGTGGCGCGGCGAATGTGGGTTTGGCGTTGGCGAGTTGTGCATCGCAAGCGCATGGCGTGCTACCTTGGGTGACTTTGGGCTTGCATGAGAATGACGCTAGAGACCCTTGGAATGGGCGATTGACGTATCGGGTTGATCCTGGATTGACCACGCTTGCGCCGCGTTTAATGGACATGAGCCTTTGTGATGTTTCAGGTACTGGCTCCACCGTACTAGGTACAGGAGAATGTCGTACGCCGACCCCAACTTGCGTTGCCAATCCAACGAGTTGTACCGCACCCGCCACTTTTTTGGCAGGCAAAGGTTTGGATGTCTGGGATGGATTTGGTGGCGCGGGTGGCTGGGCGACGCGAGTCAATAATCGTGTGTTGGGAACGGGCGCCGCTTATGTTGTGATCTCGCACGGGGAAACTGGCGCAGGTGCCTACAATTCGGGGGGTGTTTTACAGCCGGGTACGATAGGCCCCATTGCTTTATTGCCCTTACCCGGCACGCAAAGGGCGGGTGATAATGAGATGCCGAATTTGGCAGATATTGCCTTGACTTTACCAGCTACGATGGCGACGACTTATCGTAATGCTGCCTTTAGTAGCAGTAGTAATTTGACGCACTTCGACGACTATCTCAGTCATCCCAGTATCTCCGCCGTCTTACAAAAAGCGAGCTTACAAGAGCGCGTGCATTAGCTAAGACCTCTGCACAACTGGAGCGAGCAGCTGAAATTTGTATCGAGAAGCTGCGCATACGGCGCGGTAGCATCGCGCGCTGCTAAGGCCGGTTTTCTGGGCGCTTAGCGGGAGCGACTTCATACACTTCGCGCACTTTAGCGCTGCTGACATCATAACTTTGACCGACTTTGAGCTCGCGCCGTTTGCCTGAGGGGAGTAATACC
>CAYXJI010000318.1:0-4769 GCA_964465175.1 uncultured Burkholderiaceae bacterium
GGCTTCGATGTAACTGTGATGTGGAGGGACCCAACTCTGGTCACGGCTGATCCGGCCTGTAATCCTAGTGCGGTTCCGACTAAACCGGGGGTTGGCGTTCGTTGTTATGTTGTTACGTTTACGCCATAAGGAGATTAAAGGTGAGAATTTGGAAAACCACAAGTTTGCAGTCTGGTCGATCTATAGTTGAGTTATTGATTGCTATGGCGATCGGTTTGGCAATTTTGGTGGGCATCGGCTCTTTGCTCATCGGTACTCGTCAAACATCAAGGGTGAGTGATGATCGTAGTCGATTGGAAGAGGATGGGCGCTTGGCATTGAATTTAATTTCCTTTCATTTGAGAATGGCCGGCTATGGGCAGTTGACATCACCTGTTATAAATAAAACGAGAACAAATTTGGAAAATGATGACGAGAGGGTTGTCGACGGAATCGAGGGGTGCCTGGGCGGGTTCACCAATCCTGCTGAAGTAGCTAGGGGCTGTACTAATAATGCTGCAAATTCCGATGGTTTTTTGATTCGCTATATTGTCGATACCGCGAATGCGAATCTTAGTGGCGGTAGTCCTACAGACTGTTTGGGTTCTGTGGTTATCGCCACGAATGGCATAGTCGAAAATCGATTTTATGTCGCGACAAATCCAGGGACAGGTAGAAGAGAATTGTATTGCCAAGGAAATGGGCAAACTGTGTTGACCGCAGCAAATTTCACCACCCCGGCACAACCAATTGCAGAAAATGTTCGGGAGATGAAGTTGACTTATGGTTATGGCTATGACTATGCGGAGTCGAAAGATACGCACGCGGTGGATCGATTTATTACGGCAAACCAAGTGGAAGCGATGCCGGCTCCCGAAAGTGGCAGCCAGTGGTCTAAGGTTATTTCTGTTGAGGTATGTTTGATCGTTAGCTCTGCCAATGATGGTGTAGCCTCAACCGCACAAGTATATAGGGATTGCTCGGGCGCAACAGTGACGGCGACCGATAGACGTCTCTACCAACAATTTTCAACTGTAGTCGCTTTGCGGTCTCGTTCTACTGGGAGCTTGAAATGAATAGAATAATTAACCGGAATCGGCAGCGTGGCTTTGTGCTCATTACTAGTTTAATTTTTTTGGTGGTGATGACTTTGTTAGCGGCAACCGCGATTCGTCGATCGACTTTAGGCGAGAAGCTATCCAATAATATGCGTGAACAAAATTTAGCATTTCAGGCAGCGGAGGTTGCATTGAGATTTTGTCAGACCGGTTATGAGGCAGATCCAAAAACAATCACACCTATTCCGGCAATTGCAGAGGGTATGCCGACGATGTGGGATAATATTAATCATTGGCATGATGGCAGTGGTATTGCCATCAAATTGCCAGACAACACCGTAAGAAATGTTGCGCAACAGCCGCAATGCTTAATCGAAGAATGGGATATGGCTCCTGGAATTGGTCGTTCTAGTAAGGGCGCTGTAAATTTAATTACGGCACGCGGCGTCGGATCTACGACAAATGCTGTTGTGTGGCTGCAAGTCACCTTGCGTGATGGCAACTAATAAAGTTAATCGATAAAGTGAGATTAAGATGAATCCTAAAATGAAGAAAATTATTGGTGTTATCGCAATTCATGTGTTTTTTTTGCAAACGACGATAGCGCCAGCTATTGCTGGCATCTCCAATTTGCCGCCATTAGTGAAACCCAATGTCTTTCCAAACATCTTTTTCACCTTGGATGATTCTGGCTCTATGATGTTCGAGCATATGCCTGATTCGATCGCGGCTAATTCTTATACTGTGGGCTTTCCTCAGCCAATCGGTGTCTACAAATCGGGTGAAAGTCCCGCAAGTTATGTGATGCCGTTTGGTGATAATGCTGGAACTCCTGGTACAAATACCATGTCAATAAAAGTTGCGAAATATCGCAGCTCTAGCGTGAATCAAATTTATTACAATCCGGCCACAAGATATGATCCTTGGGTTGATGCAAATGGTGTTCCTATGCCTCCAGCGGTCGCTTCGGCGGCACGATTTAATCCGATTGCACCAGATGGCGGTAGTTTAGTTGCGACGATTGATCTTCAATCTTCAAACCAATCTGCTGCGCAAACTGCATGGGGCGTGACGCCAAGATGGGTGAATTCGACGACAACGGGAAACAAGACCGAAAGACGGAATTTTTACCCAGCTACGTATTTTAATTATGTTGGGGGCGCTGGTTGTGTAAGCCCGACGGCCGCAACAAATGTAGCTTGCTTCCAAAAGGTGGAGATCAAAGCCGCGACGCCGACCTACCCTAAATCCGCTGACAGAACGGACTGTGGGTTGACAGTCTGTAATTATGATCAGGAAATCCAAAATTTTGCGAACTGGTTTCAGTATTGGCGCTCCCGTATGTTGATGGCTCGAGGCGGCACAGGAGTTGCCTTTGGCAAGCAGTCTTCCAATATTCGCGTTGGCTTTGGGGCAATTAATGCCAACCCAGTCGTAATCAGTGGTGTCTCAAATGATTTTGGCGTGACAAATCGTTTGTCCTTTTATAATCGCTTATATAAATACCCAAACGGAAGTTATGGTACGCCACTTCGTGCTGCAACTGAAAGTGTTGGACAGTACTTCACTCGGACTGATGCCAATGGCCCTTGGTCTAACGTAATCGGCGACAGTAGCCAAGGTCAAGCCTCATGCCGTCAAAATTATCATATTTTAATGACTGATGGGTATTGGAATGGAGGGGGATCTGGGCGGGGAAATAGTGATGGCACCAACGGCAGTGTGATGACTGCAGCAAACGGAGATACATTTAGATATACCACAACCGCGACTTATTCTACAACGACTGCGCCTGGAGGTGGAACGGTTAGTACAACTACCCCAGGTTTGCAATACGCGGATAATAATTCAGATACGCTCGCCGATGTCGCCATGTATTACTGGAAAAATGACTTGCGACCCGATTGGGGCGTAAGTAAAAAGAATGTTCCTGTTAATTCCAGAGATCCCGCATTTTGGCAGCATGTTGTTATGTATACGGTAGGTCTAGGAGTCACTGGAACACTTGATCCAGCGGTTGATTTGCCTGCCTTGACTTCAGGTCTTAAGACATGGTCTACGCCAGCGGCGGATAGCATAAATAATGTGGATGATTTATGGCATGCTGCAGTGAATGGTCGGGGTGATTATTTTAGTGCAAAAAGCCCGAAACAATTTGGTGAGTCATTATCCACTGCGTTGAATGACATAGCTGGTCGCGCTGGAAATTCCGCTGCCGTAGGTACGTCTAGCAATACGGTAGTTTCTGGCACGAAGCTTTATATGACGACCTACAACACACAGAATTGGTCTGGTTCGATTAAGCAACTGAATATTAACGCCAGCGGGAGTATTGATACCACGCCCGATTGGACCGTGGGTGAAAATACGGTATGGGACTCGCGTAATATATTGACTTACAAAGATAGTACAACCAAAGGCGTCGCGTTCGAATTTGGTAATTTAGCAGCCTCAGATAAGGTTTTCTTTACTAATGCAAAGTCGACTTTGTTTGCGGGTAGCATCACGGAAAATGACATCGTTGATTACTTAAAAGGAAATCAATTAAAGGAAAAAAATAAAGTAAATGGTGTTTTTAGAATCAGAACCAATCTTTTGGGTGACTTAGTTGGTTCTTCACCGCAGTATGTCGGGCAGGGTGAAAATGAAGGCTACCAATATTTGCCAACGACAGTGCCAAGTAATGGTAAGGAGACTTACCGTAATTTTCATTTGGTGACAAAAAAAGCGCGAACTCCTCGTGTTTATGTTGGCGCGAATGATGGCATGCTGCATGCCTTTAACGCAAGTACAGGTGTTGAAGAGTTTGCTTACATCCCCAAAACAGTGTTAAGCGATTTACCTAAACTGGCAGACCCCGCCTATACACACCGATTTTATGTTGATGGTACTCCAACAATCGCTGACGTTCATCTTGGTGGTTGGAAGACTGTATTGGTGGGAACTACTGGTGCAGGCGGGCGAGGCGTGTATGCACTTGATATTACAGGTGGAGCTTTTGATAGTTCGAAGGTGCTTTGGGAGTGGAATTCTAGTAATGATGCTGATATCGGCTACACCATAGGAAGAGCTCAAATTGGTAGGACGTCTGATGATCAATGGGTTGCCATTTTTGGCAATGGTTACGAAAGCGCATCCAAAAAAGCGATGTTGTTTATCGCCAATCTGAGTACGGGTGCCTTGACTAAGGTGGACACTGGTGCGGGGAGTTCTACTGCGCCAAATGGGCTGGCGACACCGCGACTAGTGATTGATGCTACTGGTACTATTAAAGGCGCTTATGCGGGCGATCTTTTGGGTAACCTATGGAAGTTTAATTTTACTGGGTCTAGTGCATCTGTGGCTTTTTCTGGATCGAGACTATTCCGCGCATTAGACTCTAGCAATAAAGCGCAACCTATTACTGTGCAGCCTGATATTACGCAGCATCCCGAAGGTGGAACGATGGTCACTTTTGGTACTGGCAAATTGTTTGAGGATAGTGATCCTTCTACTACGGCTACGCAAACTATTTATGGTATTTGGGACAAAACTGGGATACCGAGGGTGACAGCCACTACCGTAGCCGATTCCTCATTGTTAGTCAAACAGGAACAAAGCCCTGCTGGCCCTGGATTGACAGTGCTAAGCAATAATGGGGTAGATTGGGCTACTAAGCGTGGGTGGTATATTAATTTATCTGCTGGTGAGCGTGTGACGATTGATCCTGCTGTGATCTTTAACACTGTTTTT
>CAYXJI010000319.1:0-2823 GCA_964465175.1 uncultured Burkholderiaceae bacterium
GCTGGTGTGCTTGCGGCTTTCGTCTACGTTGCATTAGCCGGTTTTGGCGTGCCAGCACAGCGCACGCTGTGGATGTTGATGGTGGTAGCCATCGCGATTTGGAGCGGGCGCACTGCCAGTATTAGTCATATTCTGTGCATTGCACTCGGTCTGGTCTTGCTGCTTGATCCGTGGGCAATTTTGTCGCCGGGTTTTTATTTGTCGTTTGCGGCAGTCGCTGTCCTGCTCTTCGTTTCTTTAGGGCGCTACACTTTTTCTGTGGCGCTGAAGGACGATCTGCAAATAACCAATAGATGGCTAGTCAGATGGCAAGCCTTTAAAGAAAAATTGCAGCTTGCGGGTCGCGCTCAGTATGCGGTGACCATGGGTTTAGTGCCCTTGAGCCTACTGTTGTTTGCCCAAGTGTCATTGATTAGCCCAATCGCCAATGCGATCGCGATTCCATTGGTGAGTTTTGTGGTGACGCCTTTGGCCTTGTTGGGCAGCATTTTGCCCTCGCCATTTTCTACTGTTTTATTAAAGTTAGCACATGAATTAATCAGTTTATTGGCGCAGCTTTTGAGTCTGCTAAGTGGCAATTCATGGGCGGTCTGGAGTGCGCCGATTCCAAGCTGGTGGATGTTTGTGCTAGCGATGATAGGTGTACTTTGGCTATTGATGCCGCGTGGCTGGCCTCTGCGGTTTTTGGGAGTGATGTGCTGTTTGCCCGTGTTATTGCAACCTGCCAGTGCGCCTCTATTGGGCGATATGCGAGTGACCGTGTTTGATGTAGGGCAGGGTAGTGCGGTATTGATCGAGACCGCCAAACATCGCATGCTGTACGACACTGGGCCGGGATTTTCGGCAGAGACCAACTCGGGTACCCGAATTTTGCTACCTTATTTTCAAGCGCGTGGCATACATCAGCTCGATCAGTTGATGATCACGCATAGTGATAACGATCATTCGGGCGGCGCATTAAGTTTGATGCAAAGTCTGCACGTCGATCAGGTCTCCTCGTCCCTGGTTTCGAACCATCCTATCGTGCTAGCCAGCCGCCGGCATCAACGTTGTCAGGCTGGGCAGGCTTGGACTTGGGATGGCGTGCAGTTTGAAATCTTGCATCCGGTACCGGTGATCTACACCAGTAGCAAGTGGAAGAGTAATGCACTCAGTTGTACGCTAAAGATATCCACAAAAAGCCATAGCCTATTGCTTGCTGGCGATATCGAAGCAATACAAGAGGATGAATTAGTCAATAGTATTGCGGAAAAATTGAAAGCGGATGTTTTGTTGGCACCGCATCATGGCAGCGGCACCTCATCTACGACGCCATTTTTACTCGCGGTCAAACCCGAGCTCGCTTTGTTTCAAGTTGGCTATTTAAATCGTTATCAACATCCTAAACCCGAAGTGATGCAACGCTATTTGGATTTTGGAATAAAGCCTCTAAGGACGGACATAAGCGGTGCAATCACATTACAATTTGGCAGCGCTATCAAGGTGAGCGACATGGCGAACGAATATCGCAAAGACCATGCGCGATATTGGTACGGTCAATAAGGCGTATGCGTCGCGTTATTTTTGATAGTCACACCTAATTTTATTGTGAAGCTGGTTTTATGTCCAAACCCATAGTTCATTTTTGTCACGGCAATAGTTTCCCGGCCGGGACTTATCGTCAGATGTTTGAGCAATTGCAGCCGCATTACGAGCTCCATGCTTTAGATATGCATGGTCATGATCCCAGCTATCCCGTGACCAACAATTGGCCTTGTTTGGTGCAAGAATTAATTGATACTTTACAGAAAAATTATCAGGAGCCGGTGATTTTGCTAGGGCATTCCTTGGGCGGCATCTTGTCCTTGATGGCGGCTAGCCACAGGCCTGATCTGGTGCGTTGTGTGTTGATGATAGACTCACCGGTGGTGACAGGGTGGCGCGCTTTATTTGTCAAAACCTTCCGTGCTTTAGGGCTGTTGGAAAAATATTCACTGGCACAATTTTCCGCCCGACGTCGTATGTTTTGGCGTGACAAGCAAGAAGCCTTCGAACATTTTTCTTCTAAAGAAAAATTCGCGATCTGGCCACCCGAGGTTTTGCAAGACTATATCGATGCTGGCATGCAGCCGCATCCCGAAGGGATTAGCTTAAAATTTAATCGCGACATTGAAACGGCGATCTATCTGACTTTGCCGAGTAATCTCGGGACGATTGCCCGTCGCGGGCTACGCGTGCCTATCGGCTTTGTCGGCGGTACCGAGTCGATAGAATGTCGGCAGGGAGGCTTAGGCGCTACTCGTAAGATGTGTGGCGACAATTTTGTGCAACTGCCTGCGGGGCATCTCATGCCCATGGAAATGCCAGAAAAAACCGCGCTGGCTTGTCATTTAATGCTGCAAAAATTGTTGGCCTAGGAATCGAATTAAGTTGCTGGGTGATGCTAGAGGTTGGCGTCTTTAACTTAGCGTATCCAGCCTGAATACTCGCGTAAAATGAGGCACCTATTGAATCGGATAATTTTCTTTTGACTATGCGCATCTCTCACATTGCTACCATCTCTCTGCTTGCCATCAGCTTCCAATCCCAAGCCCAAGCCCAAGATTTTCTCCCCTCGATACAGGAATACCAAAAAGTACAAGCACAAGGCCGCACAAGTGTGAGCTTAGAGGTGGAAAATGACAGCTTGTTGCTCAAGCGCGATGACGGTTTTTATACCAGCGGTAATCATGTGATTGTTCGACAATCACTGACTACACCTCAGCAAAGTATCGCGTATGTCTGGCACCTCGGGCAAGATTTGTACACGGCATCCGATATTAAATTGCGACCAAACCAGATCCA
>CAYXJI010000319.1:2833-4749 GCA_964465175.1 uncultured Burkholderiaceae bacterium
TGATCATCCTTACGCCGCTTGGTTGTATGCAGGCGTATTTAAAGAGCTGCAAAATTCAGATGGCAGTGGCAGCAAATTTGGACTTGAACTAGGTTGCTTAGGACCCTGCGCGGCGGGTGAATGGACACAAACGAATTTGCATAGACTGTTTAATCAGCCTTTGCCACAAGCATGGAGTACCCAGCTTAAGCAGGAATGGGGGGCGGTAGTGCATGCAGAAATCAGTCCTGCGGCCTGGCGATTGAGCGCAGATTCGGATTTTGGCACGCGTTTTGGCGCCCGCGTCGGGAATATCTTTACGGATGCAAAGACTGAACTGACTTGGCGTTATGGACGATTAAATACTAGCGTTGATGCACCCGGGAGTTTTATGTTTGGTCGTGCTGAATTAAAATTGGTCGGCTATAACGCTAGCTTACAGGGTGGTTATTTCCGCGATCAAAAATTGACCATCAATCCAAATCGCGTAGTGCCGGAGCTTGAATTTGGTTATCAATATCGTGGCGATACGTGGGGATTTTATGCCTCGGTGCTACGTCGCGGTAGCGAAATTAAAGAGCTATCGAATGCCAAAGGTGCGCAGAATTTCGCTAAATTGCAATTGACTTATGCGATGTGAGTTCAGCTTAATGTTGCAGGTGCAGGAGGGGACTACGCAAAGCGTGGCGTGCTCGGTGCACTAAGACCACTAAATTGTTCTAAGTGATACCCAGTTCTTCACAAATTTCCGCACTATCTAGCGCCATGTAATCAGACAAAGTAAAAGCGCGGGCGCTCTTGGGCGGTAAGTCATGTAACGCGATTTCATCAAGCAATAGCGAGGAAACTAAGATGAACGCTGTAAGGCGCGCCACCAACCCCCAGTTAATACAAAGCGGGGAAAATTAATCCATTGCTCTACAAGTAAGCGCGATACCGCATTGAGCGCACTGGTGAAGGGGATCGATGACTGTGATTCTCGCTTGTGCCCTACACCTTGGAGAGCGATCGATAGTGCCATGCCGAATAGGGAAAGTAATGCCCAAATATAACGACCCTCAATCAAGCTAAGTATGAGATAAAGATTGGCGCAGATAAAGCCCGGCACCAAGATGATATGCATTAAAAGATTCAGGCGCGAACGATGAAATTCGGTGTAGCCTTCCCATTGCCACTGAATAAGTTTTAACATGATGATCCTTGTGGTTTGAAATTTAGGAAATATGGCTAAATAGCCAAAAGTCGCGTGATTTTCCGTGCAGGCGTTTATAGCTTTTCATTAAGCCTTCGCATTCAAAATTGCAACGCTCAAGAACTTGTCGAGAGCGTGCATTGCTGTCGAGTACAGTGGCTTGTACACGCACAAAACCGAGTTCTTGATGTGCCCAATTGCTCATGCTACGACACGCGGCGCTAATAATGCCTCGACCCCAATGCCTAGGGGATAGATCGTAAGCAATCTCAGCGCTCAAATTATTCATTGATACGGTGTGAAATCCTATTCTGCCGATGAATTGATCTGCACCATCAGCGATGGCAAATTTGATTTGTGCTTGGGCGTGCGACCAGTCTTGTTCATGAATAAATTGTTGCAAGTCCAAAGGGGATTTGACGAACCAGCTCCAATGTTGCATTACTTCGGGCAGTATCAAATAGTCGTACCAAGCTGGTAAGTCGCTAGCTCGAATGGGCCGCAAATGGTAATCACCGATGTCCAAGCCTGGAAGGGCTTGCCCCGCAAATGGATTGGGTGATTTCAGTCCTGCGCCGATGGGCAGGTGAGTATAGTTTGAAGTTGTTTGACGGTAGCTCATTTTTCTATGCGTCCGATTTCGTTTCCCTTGTTACCTCTGTTTTTTTAATTTATCGCTCTTGGCTAAGAGTGAACTTAAAGGTGAAGTTGAAACTGAAGTTGAAAGTGAATGTTACACACATTT
>CAYXJI010000320.1:0-254 GCA_964465175.1 uncultured Burkholderiaceae bacterium
AGATCAATACTAGCAATACATCATGATCGCAGATGCGCAGGCACTGACCGATAACATGGATGATCCAGCCAAAGTGCATAACAACGTGATCGAGGTCGCGCTGGACTATTTGGCGGTCGGCATCGATCCTAGTAAATCAACGATCTTTATTCAATCGCAAATCCCCGAATTGACCGAGCTCACTTTTTACTACATGAATCTAGTGACGATCTCACGCTTGGAGCGCAATCCAACGATTAAGCAAGAAATCATTT
>CAYXJI010000320.1:264-4705 GCA_964465175.1 uncultured Burkholderiaceae bacterium
ACGCGATATCCAAGCAGGTTTCTTCACATATCCGTTTAGACAAGCCGCCGACATCACGGCGTTTAAGGCGACCTTGGTTCCTGTAGGTGACGATCAGATTCCTATGATTGAACAAACCAATGAAATCGTGCGTCGCTTCAATCGTTTAGCGAAAAAAGACATCTTGGTAGAATGTGAAGCTTTGGTGCCAGAAATCGGTCGTTTACCTGGCATCGACGGCAAAGCCAAAATGAGCAAATCCTTAGGTAATGCCATCAATCTCGGCGCCAGCGAAGCGGAGATAAAACAAGCCGTGCGCAATGTCTACACCGATCCCTTGCATCTCAAAGTAGAAGACCCAGGACATCTAGAAGGCAATGTCGCATTCACCTATCTCGACGCATTCGATCTCGATAAAGAAGCACTACAAGCGATGAAGGATCATTATGTACGCGGCGGCCTAGGCGATAGCAAAGTGAAAGCCCGCCTCGAAGGTGTATTGCAAGACATGCTGCGCCCGATTCGTGAACGTCGTCAAGAATACGAAAAAGACCGCGGCCACGTTTTGCAATTACTCAAAGAAGGCACCTACCGCGCCCGCGAAGTCGCCGCAAAAACCAATGACGAAGTCAAAGCTGCGATTGGTTTGAAGCATTTTTAATCGCGCATAAAAAACAAACGATTTTCGCCGCAGAGGCGCAGAGTACGCAGAGTAAATCGTCATGAGATTCAGTTAAAAATACACCGAAACTCACAATAATCTCTGCGTCCTCTGCGCCTCTGCGCCTAAGCTTTGTCGTTTTACTTTCTTCCATTCAAAAAATCATGCCACTAAGCCTAACCGCAGCCAGAAACATCCATCTTGCCGCTCAAGGTTTATTGAGCACACCGAAACACCGCGCCAACAAGGATCATGTGCTCGACACGATACGCCGCATGGGGGTCCTTCAAATCGATACCATCAGCGTCGTTGCACGTAGCCCGTATTTGGTACTATGGAGTCGGCTCGGAGACTATCAAACGGAATGGTTGGAACAGCACTTAGAAGAAGGTCGTTTGTTTGAATACTGGTCGCACGAGGCTTGTTTTCTTCCGATACAAAGCTTTGGCCGTTACCGTCACCAAATGCTCAATCCCGAAGCGATGGGATGGAAATTCAATCAAACTTGGCTCAAGGAAAACGCCAGTCAAGTTCAGCAAATCCTCAAACACATACACGAATTTGGCGCCTGCCGCTCGGCTGATTTTGAACGCACCGATGGCAGGGCTGGAGGTTGGTGGGAGTGGAAACCAGAAAAGCGTTCACTCGAGGTTTTATTCACCACGGGCAAAGTGATGGTGGCGCGTCGTCAAAAATTTCATCGCGTCTATGATCTGACTGAGCGTGTGCATCCCCACTGGAATGATCAACGCGATTTACGCAATCCGCTAGACGATCTACGTGATCAAGTTTTAGATGCGGTGAGGGCTTTGGGTATCTGCAAAGCAGGCTGGATTGCTGATTATTTTCGGATGAAAAAACTCGCGCCCGCGCTGCAAGCAGAGTCCTTATATCAACATGGCCTGTTACGCCAAATCACCGTGGAAGGCTGGTCAGAGCCGGCCTACTATCATCCCGATCAACAAGGGATAATCGATCAAGCGCTAGCGGGGCAATTACGCGCCACCCATACTTGTCTATTATCGCCCTTCGATCCCGTGGTCTGGGATAGAAAGCGCGCTTTAGAATTCTTTAATTTTGACTATCGTATTGAATGCTACACGCCAGAAGCCAAGCGCAAATTTGGTTACTTCACTTTGCCGATTTTACGGCGCGGCAAAATCATAGGCCGTGTCGATGCCAAAGCGCATAGAAAAGACGGCGTGATGGAAATCAAAGCCTTGCACCTAGAAGAGAAGGTTAAATTCAGCGATGCATTAAGCAACGATATTAGCAAGACGCTGCAAGGCTTTGCCGATTGGCATCGCACGCCCGACATCAAGATTACACGTTGCGATAACAAAGAACTGAAGGCTGCTCTGAAGGCCGGATTAAAAAATTAGCGTTGGCTGAAATCGACTTTCAAGGCCTAAAATCCATCAACGCCGAGGCGCAGAGGAGCGCCGAGAAAAGCAAAAAAATTCTGCACGGCTCTGCGCCTCTGCGCTTAGTTTTTTGTCGCCCATTTTGGCGCAATCAAGTTCCTTGATTGACAGGATTGAGCAAGCCTTTTGGCAGCGGAAAAGTGACATTTTCTTCTTCACCTTCCAAAGCACGCACGCTCTTCACACCAAATAATTTCAATTGATCTATCACTTGATTGACCAAAATCTCAGGTGCCGATGCGCCTGCGGTGACGCCGACGCGGACACAGTTTTCTAACCAAGCGGGATCAATATCGGCCGCTTTGTCTACCATGTAAGACACGGTGCCCATCTTCTGCGCGACTTCACGCAGACGGTTTGAATTTGAACTATTTTTACTGCCGACTACGATCACCAAATCAACTTGCGGCGCCATGAATTTCACGGCCGCTTGACGGTTGGTGGTGGCGTAGCAAATATCGCCTTTTTTAGGCTCGGCAATCAAAGGAAACTTGGTCTTCAGTGCCGCGATGATGTCGGCGGTATCGTCTACCGATAAGGTGGTTTGCGACACATATGCTAACAAGCTCGGATCGATGACTTGCAAATTGGCGACATCGTCTACTGTTTCCACCAGATACATCCCACCTTCACTTTGGCCCATCGTCCCTTCGACTTCAGGATGCCCTTGATGGCCTATCATAATGATTTCACGGCCTTCTTTGCGCATTTTTGACACCTCGATGTGCACCTTGGTCACCAAAGGACAGGTCGCATCAAAAATCTTGAGACCACGCTGCTCTGCTTCTTCACGTATCGCTTGTGAGACACCGTGAGCTGAAAAAATTAAGGTATTTCCTGGCGGAACATCGTCGAGCTCTTCAATAAAAATTGCCCCTTTTTGACGCAAATCATTGACCACGTAGGCGTTATGAACGATTTCATGCCGCACGTAAATCGGTGCACCAAATTGCGCTAGCGCCAACTCCACAATATCGATGGCGCGATCTACTCCGGCACAGAAACCACGTGGCTGGGCTAATAAAATTTCTTGATTCAATTCACTCATAATTTTAATCACGATCTTACTCAAAGTATGCCGATAATTTTGGTTTCGAATAAAACGCGTTGACCCGCCAAAGGATGATTAAAGTCGAACAAGGCAGCATCCTCACTCAATTCTTGAATCACGCCAGCAAACTTACCACCCGATGGCGCAGAAAAATCTATCAAATCACCGACTTTAAATTCTTCCCCAAAGGCCGAATTCTCACGCAAGGTTTTGAGTGAAACACGTTGAATTAAATCTGGATTACGCAAGCCAAACGCCTGCTCAGGCGCGAGCTCTTGTGTAGTGTGTGAGCCTTCTTCCAGTCCAAGCAAAGCCTGCTCAAGACAAGGTGCCAATTGCCCTTGCCCTAGCAGCAACGTGGCGGGGCTTTCATGAAAGGTAGAAATAATATCTTCCCCGTCCAGTGTTGCAAGACGGTAGTGCAAGGTCAAATAGGCAGAATCGTTAACGACAAGTATAGAATTTTCAGACATAATCAATTTCAAATGAGGAAGCGGCGTGCAAACCGCTATTGTAAGGCAGTCGAACTCAAAATGCGCTACAGCGCAATGGAAAGGCTTAGAAAGACGATGGGAATCAATCATTGGCCTGAAGATCAGCGACCACGCGAACGCTTAATCAAGCTGGGCGCACCCGCACTCTCCGATGCGGAATTACTCTCGGTATTTTTACGGGTCGGCGTCAAAGGCAAAAGCGCAGTTGATCTTGGGCGCGATATGTTGCTGCAATTTGGTTCCTTACGCGCTTTATTTGCGGCCAACCTCACCGAGTTTGCTAAAGTTCACGGCTTGGGTAGCGCCAAGTACGCCCAGCTACAAGCCGTATTAGAACTCGCCAAGCGTTCAATTTCGGAGGAGCTGCAAACCAATTCCTCACTTTCTTCACCGCAAGCGGTAAAGCAGTATTTGCAACTACAAATCGGCAACAAACAATATGAATCTTTTACGGTTTTGTTCCTAGACGTTAAAAACCGCCTGCTGGTTGCCCAAGAATTATCGCGCGGCAGTTTAAGTCATGCCAGCGTCTACCCACGCGAAGTGGTCAAAAGCGCATTAGCCCACAATGCCGCCAGCATCATCCTCGCGCACAATCACCCATCTGGCTCAGCCGAGCCTAGCCAAGCTGATTTGAGTCTGACGCAAACTTTAAAATCCGCCTTATCGCTGGTTGATATCCGCGTGCTCGATCACTTTATCGTCGCTAACAACACCGTGTATTCGTTTGCAGAAAATGGACAAATTTAAGCTCCTCATAGCGAGAATTCAAATTGTTAAATCCGATAAACACAAAAAGACACAATTGTTTTTCACAAGTCGTTGATATTTC
>CAYXJI010000321.1:0-1122 GCA_964465175.1 uncultured Burkholderiaceae bacterium
GAGACCATCGTGGATCACAAAATACAAACAAATCCAAACAGACATTGGTATCTAAAATAATTTTGAGCGTCATACGTATTTTTATAATGTGTCGCTGCCGATTAACTTGGCGCGACACTAACCTTTACTAAATAGATTTAATTCTAAATTTTTATGTTGATTTTATTGTCGCCTGCAAAAAGTCTCGATTTTGAGACACCTGCGCTTGTGAAGACCTCGAGTGAGCCTGTTTTTGTTGAAGAAACAGCGTATTTGTCTCAATTAGCCGCGCACTTAAGTGTGGCAGATTTACAGAAGCTGATGAGCATATCGGCAAATTTGGCGCAGCTCAATTTTGAGCGTTTTGCCAGTATGCGTGATAGCAAGGATACTATGCCAACCCGACAAGCGGTCTTTTTATTTGATGGTGATGTTTATGATGGCTTGCTGGCGCGTCAATTGCCGAAAAAAGAAGTGACTTACTTGCAGTCACATTTACGCATTTTATCTGGTTTGTACGGCATCTTGCGTCCACTGGATCAAATTCAAGCTTATCGCTTAGAAATGGGTACGGGGCTAAAAAATAGCGCAGGAAGTAGCTTGTACGCGTATTGGCGGGAAAAATTGACGGCTTATTTGCAGCGGGAATTGTTAGCGACAAAAAAACAGTACGTCGTTAACCTTGCATCGGAAGAGTATGCGAAGGCGATTAATTTAAAAGAACTGGGTAGGCCTGTAATATATCCTGTTTTTCAAGATTATTCCTCGGGTAAATATAAAGTCATTTCGTTTTTTGCCAAACGAGCGCGTGGTGCTATGGTGCGCTACTGTGCAATAAACCAGCTACGACATCCAGAAAAATTAAAGCATTTTGATTGGGAGGGCTATCAATTTGCCCAAGAAGAATCTACGCAAACGCACTGGGTTTATCGTCGAAAAGCATAATGTAATCATTCAGCATAGGTGTAAGAATGTTTGAACAAATAAAAAGAGCCTCATCATTTGAGGCTCTCTTTTTATAGAATTAAGCTAGCGTACCTGAGTCTACGATGCGTTTTTTATTACACTCTGCGGCGCGTTTTATACTGCTAGCTCCAGAATTTCCACCACGTTTTTTTCACGCCACCTGTCTCCAGCATATTA
>CAYXJI010000321.1:1132-4674 GCA_964465175.1 uncultured Burkholderiaceae bacterium
GACGCGTCTTTCATCATCTCTCAGCTCAGTCATGCCCATCGCTTCATAAGATTTGATGAGGACGACTAAAGCTTCCTCGATGGCTGGGGCGTCTGGATACTCTTTAATTGCCGATTGCGCACGGTTTGCTGCGGCGAGGTAGGCATTGCGGCGCAAATAGTATTTTGCTACGTGCAAGTCGTACTGTGCTAAGGCATTAACCAAATACTTCATCCTAGCGATGGCATCGGGCGTATACTTACTCTGTGGGAAGCGAATCGCTAATTCTTTAAATGCATCGAAAGAATCTCGAGTTGCTTTCGGATCGCGCTCCGTGATGTCTTGGTTGGCGACAAAGCTTAAAAAACCCATGTCGTCATTAAAATTCACCAAGCCGCTCAAATAGTTCATGTAATCGACGTTTGGATGATTAGGATGCAATTTAATAAAGCGATCTATTGCGGCGAGCGCCTGGGCTGGGTCGCCTTGCTTGTAATAGGCGTAGGCAATTTCTAATTGCGCTTGTTGTGCATAAGCACCGAAAGGGAAGCGAGATTCTAGCTTTTCAAATAACTGAACTGAGCGCTCATACGAACCAGATGCTAATTCATCCTTCGCTTCAGCGTATAATTTCTCAGCTGACCAATTTTTACTTTCTTCCACTTTATCGCCAAAAATACCGCAGCCGCCTAAAGATAAAGTGAGGATAAGACCGAACAATTTTATATATTTGATTTGCATAGACTTTGCATGTGCATGAGAATAATTTACGGATTATAGCCGATGGCAATTAATGTTATACCAAAAGAACTGGGGATTTTACCCGATACTGAGCTCGATCTCGAAGAAATTGATCAAGACGAGAGCGAAGCGCCTGTTCAGCAAGCAGAAATCATCGACATAAAGCTACCGGATAGCGTGTGTGGTGATCGTTTAGATAAGGTGTTATCTAAGCTCGTACCGCAATATTCTCGCAGCCGTATTCAGCAGTGGATAGAAGAGGGACATGTTCACGTCGATGGTCAGCCTTCCAAAATCAAGACCACCATGCTCGGTGGTGAGTTGATACAAATCATCCCGCAGTCGTCGCCTGACGAAAGTGCGTTTACGCCAGAAGATATTCCTTTGAATATTATTTTTGAAGATGAAGCGATCTTGGTGTTGAATAAACCTGCGGGCTTAGTTGTGCATCCAGGTGCCGGCAATTGGTCGGGCACTTTGTTAAATGCCTTATTGTTTCATCGCCCAGCCTTAGCGCAAGTGCCGCGTGCAGGCATCGTACATCGTCTTGATAAAGATACTTCGGGCTTAATGGTGGTGGCCAAAACCTTGACGGCGCAAACAGAATTGGTGCGTCAATTGCAAGCGCGTACCGTCAAGCGTGAATATGCGGCGATGGTGTGGGGTACGCCTAATGCGTCCGGAACGGTGGATGCGGCGATGGCGCGCCATAATCGTGATCGACTCAAAATGGCGGTGTCTTTTAGTGTTTTGGCGAAACCAGCGATCACGCATTATCAGCGCTTGGCGACGGGCATGCTAGAACGTTTTCCGGTCAGTCTGGTGACTTGTCGCCTTGAAACTGGTCGCACCCATCAAATTCGCGTGCATATGCTGTCCTTAGGTTTTCCCTTGGTTGGCGACACTTTGTATGGCAAGCAGCACTTGGCGCGGTTTTTCCCGCGTCAGGCCTTGCAAGCTCGCCGTTTGGGATTAATTCATCCTAATAGTGGTGAAGCGATGGAGTGGAGTATTCCTTTAGAGGCGGACTTTACCGCTTTGCTGGAACAAGCAGGCATGCCTGCACAATGAATTTGCAGCTCGTTCGCGAGAGGGATATCAGCTTGATTCGACCAGATTGGCCGGATCTGCCTGCGAATGTGCATGCGTTTTCCACCACCCGAGTCGGTGGCGTGAGTCCCGCGCCTTTTGATAATGGCAGCGGCTTTGGGGGACTTAATTTGGGTGATCATGTCGGCGATGATCCCTTGCATGTCTCGCAGAATCGGACTTTGCTGAACACCTTGTTGCCTTCCAATGTCATATTCTTATCACAAATCCATGGCAATATGGTGATTGATGCGTCTGGACTTCACGCGCATTCTACGCAATCGGTTGAGGCAGATGCCTGTTATAGCAAGCAAAAAGGCGTGGTGGCAGCCGTGTTGACTGCAGACTGTCTGCCTATCTTGGTGGCGTCTTTAGATGGGCGTATGGTGGCCGCGATTCATGCGGGCTGGCGTGGATTGGCGAATGGCGTGATTGAAAATACGATACAGGCATTACGTGAACAAGGTGCTGGTGAGTTAAGCACTTGGTTAGGCCCGGCGATAGGGCCAAATGCATTTGAGGTTGGGCAAGATGTCTATGTGGAATTTGCAAAAAAAATTCCACAATTAGATCGATTTATGAAGCCGCGTGGGATCGCGGTGGTGGCGGATGCAAAACCAAAATACGATATGGATATTTATGGCCTAGCTCGTGAAATTTTGCGTCAGCTAGGTGTTTTGCGTGTGCATGGCGGAACATACTGTACAGTAACGCAATCAGATCTTTTTTTCTCCTTTCGCCGAGATCAAAGAACCGGACGCATGGCTAATCTGATTTGGTTGGCGTAGTTTGATGGGATTGGCGCTGCGCTGCCTCGTCCAGCTTGCGTTGACGTTTTCGTGCTGGCGAACTCAAAATGTAGAGAACTAAGCCGAGGGGAATAATGCAGTAAAAAATAAAAGTCATGATGCCAGCAATAAGAGAAGATTCTGCCAGCGACATCATTAGTACGACATAAACCCATGCGATTGCGATAAGATACAAAAAAGCCATAGAAAAATAGATTTGTTGGGATTAAGTGATTTAATTTTATGTATTGTGCAGCGCACGCTGCCACACACTGCGACGATACTCTAAAACTAGGAATTATGCACAATGAGTGAGAATCTTCAATCGATGTACGCCAGTTGGATGCAACAAGTGATGAAACAAAATCCGCTCCAGGATTTGATGAAACAAAGCCCATTTGGAAATGACGCTACGATTCCAAACATGCTGAAAGAGTTTGGTGCCGAACTCGATCCCCAAGTTTTAAGTCGCCTACAAGCTGAATATTTTAAAGAATTGGGCGTGCTATGGCAGGATTTTTTGTCGGCAAAACTGCCCGAGTTTACGGATCGCCGTTTCTCTGCGCCGGACTGGCATCAACAAACAACGCACGCCTACAATGTGGCGATTTATCTGCTCAATGCACGGTTTTTAAGTCTATTGGCGGATTCGGTTCAAGCACCTGAAAAGAAACGTCAAAAAATCCGATTCGCGGTACAGCAGATGATAGACGCTATGTCGCCAGCCAATTTCTTGGCAACCAATCCCGAAGCGCAAGCAAAGTTAATCGAAACTGGCGGCGAGAGCCTTAAGCAGGGCATCACGCAGATGCTGGACGATATGCAAAAAGGCCGCATTTCATTGACCGATGAATCTGCATTCGAAGTGGGTAAGAATGTTGCAACGTCCGAAGGTACGGTGGTTTTTGAAAATCGCTTATTCCAATTGATTCAATTCAAGCCTTT
>CAYXJI010000322.1:0-1986 GCA_964465175.1 uncultured Burkholderiaceae bacterium
AATCGTTGTGGTCTATTGAGATACTGAATTCGGATTAAATCCGCGTTTCCTTAGTGCAGCCCAAGTCGAGCGCCTGCATATCACACCAGCGCAGTATCACTTGCATCAAATCGGCCATTTTGCCTACTTCAAATCCGCCAATGCCGTGTTGTGGCCACTCGCGACAAAATGGCTAGGTGATCAAACGCAAAATTCTGCATCAAATGTACCGACATCTTCGCTTTCTTCCTTAAATTTTTCCTTACTGTGAAAAAATTCTCTGCACTTTTATTCTTTTTGCCATCGCTTTTCAACTGCATTTTTAGCGCGTAGTTTAAAACCTCGGATACGGTGGATTATTCTATCGCCTTTGAAGGTTTGTGAGATAATTTTGCGTCAATTTGCGATGCACTTTTTCTATGTGTCGCTTTAAAAAAAAGCACATTTTTTTGGGATTTACTATGCTTAAGAAACTCGTTCGCAATCGTTTCATTGGCGCCTTCTTGATTGCTGTTCTGCCCCTATTTGCCAGTGCTTCCGCTTGGGGCTATGAGTCACAACTGCGCTTGGCGCTTCCTGGTCAGTCGATATTGAAAGAAGGAGAAAATACCAAGGCTGCGAGTGCTGGTTGGTACGCCTTATCGCTACAAGACGGTGCGCTGGTTCTTGAAAGTGCGAATAGGCTGGCGTCGTCTACTAGTTTTAGTGCGACGGGTGTCAATGCCGATAAATTATTCAACGGAAAAGCACTTAACTTCGCCAATAAGTCGTCAGGACTGGCACTACAGTCGCCTTCCGAGTCCTTGCTTTTTGCGCGCATTGACGACGATAGCGGTCGCCCAAAGAAATTAAAAGAAGGAAGATTTCCAAGTGCTCTTCGTGCAGATGTTTTGAGAGAGGGCTGGTCGGCTTCGGGTGAGATCGGCGCGGGAAAATGGGAATTTTTTACCGACCATAAGAAGCGCGCCGATGGAAAAATGCTGTCTGGCTCATTGGAGCTGATGGCTCAAAGAGCGCATGCAAATGGATCGGCGGGCACGAAAAAATCGCTATTAGCAAAAGCGTTTGGCATGGCATTTGCTAAACAAGAGTTGCTTTGGCTAGGCGACCTCAACCAAGATGGCGAACCCGATCTCTTAGTTCGTCGGACATGGATCACCGGAGAAGTTGACTATGTGTTGGTGGTGACGCCGTTGTCGGCAGGTGTCTATTTGGATCCCGATTATCCGGCGTCTTATTTTTTGTCGGGTGTGGAGCCAGAAGGCAATGTGTTCACTTGGTATAAAAACACAATGATCTCACCACAAATTGGATTTGCTAGTTTAGGTTCCTTCAAACTCAGCGAAGAAGCATGGAAGCAAAAGTTGACCGAAGCGGACTTAGCGCTGCCTAAACTCTTGATAGATCGCGTGTTGAAATTGAATGGAGAGACAGTACGTGTGACGCTAGAACATTTGCCACGCATTGAGCGTGCGGATTCGCAAGATACAGCCGAGAGAGAAACAGGTTCACAGTCTGCAGAAAATAGGTGGGATGGCAGCGTATTGTTGCGCGTCACTTTCAGAGGAAAATCACAAGTGCTGATGCAGCTTCAAACACCCGATGGCGAAGATTTTTCATTCTCGGTTGGCGTCGTAGATGGTAAACCCAGCATCAGAGTTGACTACCATCCGCACTACAATAATAGTTTCAAACGCTATTGGATTTACAATGAAACAGAAATGCGTTTTCGCCGTGTGTTGACGGATCAATCGCAAGGATGTTGAAGTCAGTGTAGCCTCTTAATTTTATATCTGGACTTATCTTATGTATCGAAACATATTTCTCGCCATCCTCGTGAGCGGCCTGATTTCTCCAGCAGTCGCCGAGCAATTGCCCTGCGTCGCTGCACAGAAGTTCATGCGCAGTGCACTTCCTGGATACAGCAACGAGCTAAGCGTAAAGCAGCCTAAGTCACATAAAATTTTCCTTGAGTGCCTCACGCTATATCGTGTGTGCATCATGTTA
>CAYXJI010000322.1:1996-4619 GCA_964465175.1 uncultured Burkholderiaceae bacterium
GGCGCAAGTTGCGTCAGAAATATAGATCACTTCCCCCAAAATTGTGTTTGGTCTGGTACAAACTCACCAGGGAGCGTCGCGTCACTATTGCACCTTCGGTTCGCTGATATCGGGCGAGGGTCAGGCATACTGGCTTTACGAAACTTTTGCGCCCAATGGCAGTTTTCTTACTGAAGGAATAGAAGACGCCAAAGATGTAGCGATAACATCCGCTGAACTTTTTTCCATGCTGGATAAAAATTTCCAACGCTCGATAGCGTCGCTGCGACGAGAAAGTGCTACCGAAGGAAAGCGTCTTAAGGCACTTGGATACCGAGACGGTGAAAAACGCTAGGGTACCTCTATTAGATACGTCGAAAGGTAAATGCCCTAATCACAGCGGCGCGGCATACGCGGATAAAATCAAGTTCTTCTCTGGGTATGCCGCGCCTATGCGGTAAAGCGTTAAACGATCAAATTCTTCTAACTTTGTAGCCCGCCTTTTCCAATTGCACAATGACGCTATCAGGTCCTGCAACGTGCAAATAACCCATGACGACCATGGCAGTGCCTTCTGCTGTTAGCATAGTTTTAAAGCGCGGTACCCAATCTTGATTGCGCTGTAAGACCATGCGTTGATACATCGCTGGATAGGCTGTTTTTATGCGGTGGAGCTCTTTATCCGCGAGTGAAATGTCACCGTTTTCCCAGCGACTAAAGAAGCGATCTATGGTTTCAGCGCCACTTAAAATTTGATCTAAAACATAATTCAAAAATTGGATATCTTGCTCTTTACTCAGTGCACCCATAGTCGAAATTAAATCATCTTGCGCCGGAAATTCGTTGTTAACGCTCAGCCCCGCTTGGTTCGCCTGTGGAATCAATACGGCTTCGGCACTGTTGGTTTTAGCGCGTTGAAGTTGTTGGTAGTAAGCGCCTTCGATAGTTAAAGCTGCAGTCCAAGGACGCAATGGCGTGAGGCTTTCAACAGGAACTTGGGCCAGTGCGGCCGCTTGCTTTAAGCGCGCCTGCTCGGATGGATTGAGTTTTTGCATCAGCTCGCTCTCTCTATCCATCCCATGTTGAAAAATGAGCTGACGACGATCACCGCGCCATAGTTCGTTGGTCTCTGTCCATAATGATTTGCATTGCAATAGGAGTTGTTCTATGCGTCTATCATGCCACTTGCTCTTTCTCGCGGAGAGTTCGCCAAATAGATAGGCGCGCCCACCTTCGCCTGTCACCTCCCATAGTGGCCAGTCTTTACGCGCTGCGTCTTGTGCCCAACTCCGGTTCGCGATACCACCCAGGCCCAAGGCGAGCATACTCGCTAATACTTGACGACGTTGCGATTGATATGGGGCCTGATTTTCTTCGATTTTCATATAGCGTCCTTTAGTTTAAAAATGAACAAGGTGATCAGCGTGAGATGCTGTGTACTGCATCGGATCGCGAATGATAGTCTGATGCTTACCGCTCATAAATCGATTTGAGATGAACTGCAAAATAGCGGGTGTCAATTGCAGATCGGACGTGCGTCAAAGACGCTTACCATAGAGACACGGAGAACAATATGAGAAACCTGTAAAACTAGCGCATTAGCTTCTCTTGCTTTTTCTTGGTGCCTCTATGTTGAGCGGTTTTAGCCTTAATCCTTATTCTCATCGCCCAATCTTTTTTCGAGTCGCTGTACACCGGCCTTTGCAAAATTGATGCAAGCGCCTGGTTCGGCTAACTCACCTTTTCCATCTAATCGATCAAGTAAATTACTCGCTGTGCCGTGGCCAGTGATGAGGATATCGCATGGTGTGGCGGCGAGGCGTTTGCTGCTTTCTTTGAGTGCTGTGGCTAAGGAATCCGCGGCCGAATAGCGATACGTTTTATCTGAGATAGAGCCAAGACTATCCGCGAAGACTAGGTTTTTACAAAGGCTTTTTTCGCATTCTTGCCAGCGCCAACCGGATCCGCCAGGTGCGTGACCCGCCATAGAAATATGCTGTAGGCGTAGCTTGCCTAGTCGCACGGTGCTGGCATCGTCAAAAGCGATAACATGTCTAATCGCTGGAAAGCCACGGAGCTCTTCAAATTGTGGATCGCGTCGATCGTTCTTGCCTGAGGTGAGTATCTCGACCACGTTGGCACGCGACAGGACTTTTGCGCCCGTCACAGTTTGAAAGCGCGCCATACCACCCATATGGTCGTGATGTTCGTGTGTCATCAAGATGGTCTTAATGTCGCTTAATTTTAAGCCCAACGAGAGTATGCTTTGTCGCACTGCATCGTATGCAGTTTCAGGCCCGCTATCGATCAAAATATGGCCTTGGCGACTCGCAATCAGCACCACGCTAATGCCACAAGTCCCGACATACCAGCTATTACCATAAATGTGCCTGGCATAGGTCGCCTCGCTCCAATCATCTTGAGATTGGCAAGTCGATTTCTGGGGCATGTTACTTGGCATGCGCGGCATAGTGACATGCCTATTTGCCGCTACAGCTGCTGGCACAAGCAACAAGAATGCCAGCGCAGAAAATAAAGCGACGATTATTTTTTTAAGTGAAGTCATGATTCGAAAAGTTAAAAAATAGAGAGGACTTACGCAAAACAGACGCTAGCGTCGTTGGTTCGCCTCGCCGTACAACCG
>CAYXJI010000323.1:0-4608 GCA_964465175.1 uncultured Burkholderiaceae bacterium
AAATCGTTGTGGTCTATTGAGATACTGAATTCGGATTAAATCCGCGTTTCCCTAGAAAATAGTATGCGGTTCTGAGTCCGTTCGCGCCAAGGGCTTAGGATGGTATCGGTATCTCTAGCAAAGATGGAGATAACAGGATAATCCTTAAATTTTCTGTAGGTATATAAGCGTGGTTTAGCTTCGTTTTCTCCGAGAAAGTGCTGCTCCTCAAACATACCTTCTGCCGCTGATTTTTTCAGGGTCTTAATCACAGAGGATTGCGTGAGATCCTGCCCAACTTGATCCGGATTAAATGGAAAGCGGACAATAATTACGCCAGCGTCGGTGAATAATGACACCATCGCGTTGCTATCCTGGGCAACGCGTTGATACACATAGCTGAAATAGGATACGCTCACATCAGTACTAATAATTCCTAAATAACTGCCATCTTCTTGATATACATTGCGAGCAACGGGAACCACTAATTCACCGTCGTAAAAGCGTTGAAACGGTCGCCCAAGGATGACTTGTTTTTCGTTTCTGTGCTTTAGCAAATAAGGAATGTAGCCTCTGTCATCGGCATCGGTCTGATACGCAGGATAATCAATTGAACTGACCCACGCTTGACCCTCGGGATTGACAAATTGTAGCGCCTTTAAAACACGATTAAATGGCTGTGCCTTGGTCAGTACTTGACGAATTAGGCTGTCGTCAATCGGCGCTTTCTTTCCCTCGTTGAGTATGGCATTGACGACCGTATCAAGATTGCGTTCGGCATCGCGTAGCGTTTGCGTCGCGTGCTCTTCCAATAAGCGTACTGCAATCAGGCCATGTTGATATTCAGAGTCGATGGTGAGTTTGCGATCTTGCTCAATCGCCCACCATGACTGTATGACGATGCCCGTGGTGATGAGGCCTGCAAATGCAAGCAGCAATGTGCCCACTGTGCTGAGTGAAAATCGTGTGCGGCTTATGTGTATCTTGAAGGACATTGATTATTGATAAATCCCTGTGCCTATGCATAAATCCATGCCGGGTACACGTTCCACATAACCTTGTTTTGGTTCGACTTCTTTGGTAATCGGATTTGGCCAGCGGTATTTGGTCCAGCCTTTTCCCTCCTTGGAGGAAAAACAAATTTTGACTAAAGCTTGTATCAAATAGACGCCATCAATGTCGCGCATTTCCAACATGTATTTACCGCGAATTTTGGGGTTCTTGCCATGCACTGTCTGATAGCCTTTAGGGTCGAGAGTGTATAAATACAAATCGCCATGTGGGTTGATTGCGCTTTTGCTATTAAAGGGGCTATCAAGGCGGTTAAATTCTATCAGCGCCTTTTCTACCCCATTTTTTTGCAAATAAGCTTGAGCGTTTTGCATGAGTGCGACGGCTGTTTTAGCATCACTACGTTCGATCGCCAAGCTTGGGTCGGCGTGCAGCCAAAGAATTAAGCCCGCACAAATGGCTAGTTGAGGAAATCGCATCGTGCCTCCCAAATTGAAATACCGCGTAGGAATACTGTGCGTTTCATTGTAATGTAAAACCTCATAGACAAAAGAAAAAAGCCTCGAATTATTTTCGAGGCTAGACATTTGTGTGTGGTTTATTTTTTGGATTTTTGCTGTTGATTTGCCCAACTGAGCATTTCGCTTTCAAGTATCGATAAAGGCACTGAACCTAAGCTCAATAGTTGGTCGTGAAATGCGCGTAAGTCGAACTGATCGCCTAACATTTGCGTAATTTTCTCACGCACTTCGCGTATCTTTAGTTCTCCTAGTTTGTAAGCTAAGGCCTGACCTGGCCATGAAATATAGCGATCGATTTCTGTGGTGATTTCGTGTTCCGACAGGGCGGTGTTTTCGCGCATAAATTGCAGCGCTTGATCGCGCGACCAGCCTTTGGCATGCATGCCGGTATCCACAACCAAACGCGAGGCGCGCCACATTTCATAGACTAAACGGCCAAAATGATGATATTGATTTTCGTAGAAACCCATTTCCACCCCTAAATGTTCCGCATAAAGACCCCAACCCTCGCCGAAGGCGGAAATATAGGCCTTACGTCGGAATTCAGGCTGCTCTGCTTGCTCACCCGCTAATGCGATTTGCAAATGATGGCCGGGTACTGCTTCATGCAAGGTGAGTGCAGGCAAAGCCCACATAGGGCGTTGATTGAGTAGCGAGGTATTGACCCAGTAGTTTGATGGACGATGGGCATCACCACTCCCCGCGTAGCGACCTGCGGTATAAGTCGGCGCGATATCGGCAGGAACAGGCTGTATGCCATAGGGCTTGCGTGGCAATTTGCCAAAGTAGTTTATGAGCAAACCGTCCGCCTTTTTCGCCCAATACGACGCTTCGGCCAATAATTCGTGTGGTGTCTTGGCGTAAAACTGGGGATCGGTGCGTAAGAAGTGCAAGAAAGCGGAGAAGTCACCGTTGAATTTAAGATCCTTGATGATCTTGTGCATGTCGCTGCGAATTCGCGCTACTTCTGCTAATCCTATGGCATGTATTTCCTCGGGACTGGTGTCTAAGGTCGTGTATTCCAGAACTTGCGCTTGATAAAACGCTTTTCCATTGGGTAAGTCGTAGGCTGCGATGGTCTTGCGAGCAGCCGGCGTGTAGTTGTCACGAACAAAAGTCAGCAGCTCCTGATAGGCGGGAATAACTTTTTCGGAGATCACTTTCCTCGCACGCTTTTGCAAATCCTGCTGTTGTGCTGCATTGATGCTGGGAGGTAATTGCGTGAAAGCTTTGTAGAAAACACTTAGTTCGATATCGTTGACGACGTGTCTTTGTATGCTGGCATCGCGTCCACTTAAGACTACTTGAGGTATCGTTACTCCGCGTGCTATACCTAATTTCATCAGTGCTATTTTTTGCTGAAAACTACGTGGGATGCTGGTGATTTGCTTGAGGTATTGTTCGCAGGCTTTCAGGTTGCTACAGCGCGTGGATTCTGCTGCACCAGCCGTACTAGCCCAAAACTGGCTATCTGAGTTGAAGGTCAGTAGGTGAGCGTTCAAAGTAATCGCATTAATACGATTAGTAAGCTGATCGTTAAATATCCTTAGATTAATTTGAGATTCGTTTGACAAAGCATGCGACTGAATTTTTCGCGCCTCTTCGGCGAAATTGCGCCAAGTCTTGAGGCGCCGTTGTTCCGCTGCATCACTGTAGTCAGCGATGGTGATTTCATCTTCATCATCGGCCTGTCGACGGCCTGGAAACTCCTTGCTGCGATAAGCGGCTTCTCTTTGATATAGCGCTTGAAAGGATTTTTCTGCCGACTCTCTTATTTGATCTTCCAATTTCCGTTTCTGCGTATCGGCTTGGTTGATTGCCGTGTCGGTCGTCAGTACCGGTCGACTGATCGCTGTCGCGTTGGTAGGCATCGCTGCTAAGGCGGTGCTCATAGTCAAAGTGCTGAGCGCGGCGATTAAAGCTAGCGCTATCGGACGATACGAAAGATTAAATTTTCGTGGTGCCTCTGATCTTGGTAAATGCATAGTGTCCCCCTAAAAAAACGATAGCGCGTTTTAAATCGCTTTAAACTGACTGAAACATCTTTCTGACTAAATTCGCCAGCGAAAAGTTCCATGTTGTTGGAATGCCCTAAATTGCCTGTTTCTATGATCTTTCTTAGACATCATCTGAGTCACTTGGTAAACTGGAAATTATATAAATCAAATACGAATGCAGAGTATGACTACCTTGGCATCTTATACGGCTCACTTTTGGTCTAGCGCCGAGTTGGGGGCCAATTCAATTATTTTCCTCAATTTAACCGGCGCTATGCTCTTGGGCTTCCTTGTTGGATATGAGCGGTCCTATCATGGTCGCGCAGCTGGCATGCGAACCTATGGACTCGTGTGCATGGCTTCAGCGGCGCTAGTCGTGATTGCGGGTTACCCTGATTTCTGGTTTGGTGCAAGATCGCTGGCGCCAGTGGCACTCGACCCATCGCGCACCATACAGGGGATCGTCACAGGGATTGGTTTTCTCGGCGCGGGCGTCATCATGAAGGAGGGCTTTAGCATCAGCGGCTTGACTACGGCAGCTTCACTTTGGGCTTCGTCGGCGATTGGTATTTTGGTTGGCGTTGGTTTTTATGCGGCCGCAATTCTTTTGGCATTTCTGTCTGCTGCTTGCATGATTTGGGTCTACAAACTAGAAGCTTGGCTACCTGCTCGGCAAGCGATTTCGATTGTAATGCAGTTCAAAGAAGGTTTTGTGGCCAATGAGGCAGCGATACGAAAATTGGCCTTGGCGCGAGGCTACGAAGTCGCCGCTGGCACTATTATCATCTCGTTAAAAGACGGCAAGACAGAATGGCGCTTTGTCGCAGTTGCCTTAAATCGCAAGTCGGCTAACCCGATTAGTGCTTTGTCGGATGAAATGAATAAATTTGAAGGCTTGATTTCTTATCAATTGGCACATGCGAGAAATTAACTAAGTCATTGAACACTAAGCATAAAGTTAAAATTCCTTCGCCCCAATCAAATCATAAATCTAAAAAAAGTAAATGCGCTCGCTAAAAAGCTATTGACAGTTAAAAAGAACATCTCCATAATTCGGGGTTCCCTGGGAGGGGTGGCCGAGTGGTTAAAGGCGACAGACT